>JAJRBU010000066.1 GCA_028679315.1 Methanoregulaceae archaeon | reverse complement strand
TGTCAATATTATACTCCTGCCTGAAGCGAGGTGGGGTAGTCAGGATATCCCGACGGGCTCATAACCCGTAGACCGATGGTTCAAATCCATCCCTCGCTACTCTCCTTTTAAAAAAAGGGTATAGTACTATTTCCACCACTAACCCTGCGATTAAATTACGTCTGAAAATATTCCATTTTTGCAGTTCATAGATGAAAAAATGTTAAATTCCATTTAGCAACTCACAAAGAAGGAATTATGTGGTTGATTACATCCTATCGCATCTCAGGGCACACCACAGGGAGGGGGTAAGCCGAAGGCGCTATCCCCAGTAGGCGTTATGAAAGACATGGAATCCTTTGATGGGTGAAAATATGGCGGATGAAATGCCACTATACCCTAAAAAGATTATGCATTGAACCTGTTATTCAAAGCGTTCAAGTTTTGTCTGGTAGGTCCCGTCGAGAAAATCTACGGCTGGAGGTTGTGATAATTCCCCGGTTATGGCGACAGGATAGCATCCCGTAAGACATCCGGTACAGAGATGTTTTTTTTCTATTCCGATGGATTCAACCAGAGCATCGAGTGAGATATGATGGAGAGAATCTGCCGTGATCCGACTCCGGACTTCATCCTCGATTTTGTCGCTTGCGATCAGTTCCTGACGGGTCGGGATATCCACGCCGAGATAGCAGGGCGCCTTGATTGCGGGAGAGCCAATCCTGACATGCACCTTTTTTGCACCAGCATCGCGGATGATCCCAATGATTCTGCGGGAAGTGGTCCCGCGGACGATACTGTCATCGACAAGAACCACCGATTTCCCTTTCAGATGTTCGCTAATCGGATTCAGTTTCATCCTCACCGCCTTCTCCCGCTCAATCTGGGAGGGCATGATGAAGGTCCTCCCCATGTACCTGTTCTTCATCAGACTCTCAACAAATGGGATGTGGGATGTGTTGGAATATCCAATGGCATATGCTGTACCCGAATCAGGGACCGGACATATGGAATCGGCATTGACGGGAGATTCTTCATGGAGTTTTCCTCCAATGTTCCTCCTCACGTCATAAACAAGAGCACCGTCAAGAACCGCATCTGCCCGGGCAAAATAGATGTATTCAAATATACAATGGGCACGACAGTCAGATACCGCTATCTGCATGCTGCGCATTCCTTCTTCATCGATACAGACCAGCTCTCCGGGCTTCACATCCCGAAGAAGAGAGCCGCCTAGGGCATCGACGGCTACACTTTCAGATGCGAGGATGATCCCCTGGCCGGTCCTGCCAATGCACATGGGCTTGATACCAAGCGGGTCTCGGAAACCGTAGAGAACCCCATCTATCATGAGGACAACAGAATATGAACCCCGGAGTATCCTCATGCATCGGTGAACTGCATCTTCGATGCATCCCGATGTGCTGATCTCATCGGTAATCACCTTTGCGATCAGCTCGGTATCCGTAGTCGTGCAGAAAATCTGCCCGCGTGCCTCATATTCCTCTCTGAGTTCGCAGGCATTCACGAGGTTGCCGTTATGGGCGATGCAGAATTGATGATCGCGGAAAAGAAAATTAAAGGGCTGTGCGTTCTCCGGCTTGTTTGCTCCTGTGGTGGGATACCGTACATGGCCTATACCTACGTCGCCTTCAAGCCCCTGCAGTATTGCTGGATCGAAAACCTCGGCAACGAGACCCCGTCCCTTATGTTTATAGAGCTGTGCGCCATCAAAAGTAGAGATCCCTGCGCTTTCCTGCCCCCGGTGCTGAAGAGCAAATAATGCATAATAGATTGAGAACGACACACCGCCAGCATCCCTGATGCCAACGATTCCACACATGGTCGCTCTCTAATGGGTAGGGATCTTTGGTCTCTTGTTTATCCAATTGTACTTTCTCATCCGCGTGCTTTTACCAAATCCGCATGCAGAACAAGTCCGGTGCCGCAGGTGATAGGATATTCTCCCGCACCTTCTGCAGGCAATATGGACTTTGCCTGAACGCTTTCCCATTGATGGAGTGCCCTTTGACATTCTTCACCTTCCGCACAATCATTCCATGGATGGAGAGATATAAATCACATTGTCACCGCGAACAATGAGGATTCCGACGCTCCGCGCCTGCCCGCCCTCAACCTCTTCCGCTTTATCCAGCACAAGGTTCATATGGACGTCATATCCCTGCAATACGCCACGCAGTTCCCTGCCACCCTTGAGGGAGACGATTACGGGTTGCCGGTTCAGCACCTGATCCAAAATATCCAACGGCCGCTTTGTCATACGAATTCCCTGTGTTCCATCACTTTGGAGCAATATATGTGCGTAAGAAAGATACTTAAAACTTGGCGAGCGCCCAAGAGGCTCCCCCAAGGAAGGGTACCTGTCTTAACGCACTCATATATGCCCCTCTTGCTGAAATGCTTTTTCATGATCCGGATGAGAAATACATAGGAACGCATGGCTAAGATCATCGGAAGGAAACGTCACAGTATCAGGAAATCGCAGGCATCAGCCCTGTTTGCCGGACTTCACGCACAGATAGGGGACTCTGCAGGACTCTTCATGAGCGATCGGGTCGAAATTCTAGAGACCACCGCGGGATTTGTGCTGTATTTGATCGACAAAAAACCCCAGCTCCTGGAATCGGGCGAATGGGTTTTTCCTACTCTGCAAGGTTTGCTTTCGCATCCTGTCCCTGACCGGAGGGTCGTTGTTGATTCGGGCGCGGTCCCATTTGTCATAAACGGAGCAGACATCATGCGGCCCGGAATCGTTTCAGTTACTGAAGATGTCAGGGCAGGCTGCCCGGTACAGGTAGTGGAAGAACGGCATGGAAAACCACTTGCGCTTGGTATTGCACTGTATGATGCCCGTGATTTGAGAGAGAGAAAATCGGGCAAGATGGTAAAAACAATCCATTATATCGGAGATGACCTCTGGAACGTGGAGTTTTAATGAGGTCAATGGCATTTGGGTAGCATTTTTATGATAATACCAGGCCATGAATACCGTCTTTTTTGAAATAGATACTATTAAATAAAAAATAAAAGACAACTTTTCCCATGGTAAAGATTCTCGATTCGCTTCTGCGCAAGTCTACTCCTTCCACTGAGGACGATTATATGGATCTGGACCTCGAGGCTTTCGAACAGGCCGAGGCGTCAGCCCCAGCAATGTTTGTAAAGATAGCCGCAGTGGGGGATATCAAAGACAGCCCGAGGATAAAGGATGAGATTTACAATGGAAACGTTGTGATAGCAGATATCTCACGCCTTAAGATGGACAAGGTCATGTACGAGAGGGTTCTGAAGGACTTAAAAGAGGTTGCCAAGGATGTAAACGGGGATATCATCGGTCTAGGTGATCAGAGGTATGTGGTCATTACCCCAAACTCGGTGAAGATCTCCCGTGACAAGATTGGAGGGGTCGAATAGGTGCGGACTTTCGTACCCGGTCCGTGCCCTGTCTGCCAAACCGAGATACAATATCTGTACCAGACTGATAAGATCCCCTATTTTTCCGAGATTCTGATCGTCTCTGCGCTCTGTCCTTCCTGTGGCTATCGTCTGGCTGACACCCAGGTTCTCAGGAATGCTGAACCTTCACGCTGGGAACTGTGCATCGAAACTCCCGATGACATGACGATTAGGGTCGTCCGGAGCATGAACGGAACGATTTCGATACCCGAGCTTGGGGTCAGGATTGATCCCGGTCCAGCCTGTGAAGGATTCATCTCAAATGTTGAGGGAGTACTGAATCGTATTGGGAAAGTCCTCGATAGTCTCCTTTCCTGGGCGGAGACTGCTGAGGAGCGTGAACGGATATGCTCTCTTCAGGGATCAATTGAGACGGTGAAGGAAGGCAAACTCGCAGTAACACTGATCATCGAGGATCTGTCAGGAAACAGTGCCATTATTGCAGACAAAGTAAAAGTCTGCAGGATTGAGACCATCGAAGATGACTTTGATTATCTCTCCTGATACTATTACGTGAATTTCTCCCCCAGTAACCTGATACCGGGTTCTTCTGTTATTGTACCTACTACCTGAGCATCAGGTACGAGCGCTTTGATGGCCGGAATGCTGCTTTCGGGGGCTATGATAGCATAGCCCATACCCATGTTGAATGTCCGGTACATCTCCGGCTCACTGACAGATCCTGCTTCGCGGAGCCAGCAGAAGATCTCCGGAGGATCAATCGGATGGTCGATGCTGAAACCATGTCTGGTAATCCGTGAAAGATTGAGCAGACCTCCACCGGTGATATGGCACATACCTGTCACCACCGTACTCCTGCAGACAGATAACACTTCTGCATAGATACGGGTTGGGCAAAGAAGTTCACGGCATAGCGTCCTTCCATTTGAAAGATGCTCTTGCCATGCGTCATGGGAATCCACTATCCTCCGGGCGAGCGTCAGTCCATTGCTGTGGATTCCTGATGAAGGAATCCCGACAATAAGATCGCCAGGAACAACCCGATCTCCTGTTATTATCTGCCCCTTCTTCTGAATGCCGAGACATGTTCCCGCAAGATCGAGCCCGACAACAAGATTTTTCAGGGTCGCAGTCTCCCCCCCTACAATATCAATATTTGCAAGACGGGCTCCTTCGTTCAGCCCCCGGCCAATCTGGGCCATTTTTTCAATTGATATGGAATCTGTGGCTATATAGTCTACGAAGGCTACCGGTTCAATATTCATAACATACAGGTCATTGACGTTCATGGCAATGCAATCAATGCCGACCGTACTCCAGTCTTTTACCCTGTCGGCAACAAGCATTTTTGTACCCACACCATCAACGGTGAGAGCAAGAGATACCTCACCAAAATCGATGAGACCGGCAAAATGCCCCACGCTTCCCATCATGGAGAATGGGCCCTTCCTTCTGTACGTCAGCGCTGCAATCAGCGCCCTGATCCCCCCGGCTTCCTGATCGATATCAACACCTGCATCCCGGTAAGAAAAGGATTCAGGCATAATCCTCCTCCGACAACCTGAACTCATCATGGAGGATCCGGACCGACTTTGGTCCATCCACCTGTTTCACAACAAATGAGATATTCACTTCAGATGACCCCTGCGAGATCATCATCACATTCACTCCGCCGTTCCCGAGAGCTGTGAAGATTCGGCCTCCGGTCCCCTTTGCCCCTGCCATTCCGGAACCGATTACCGCAACTGCACAGACATCACGATTGGAGGTGACCTCCCGGACCAGCCCTTCCTTCACGATAGATGCCAGCGCTTCAGTTGCTGTCATTAACTGGCTCTCATCGATGACCAGGGATATATTGGCCTCGCTCGAACCCTGCGAGATCATCATGACATTCACCTCTTTATCAGCGAGTGCAGAGAAGATTGCCTTCGCCACCCCGGGTCTTCCTATCATCTGTGCTCCACATATATTGATCAGGGCAACCTTGTCGATGTACGTGATTGCTTTCACAACACGGCTGTCTCGCTTCTCACCCCGGACAATGGTGGTCCCAGGGTGAGAGGGATTGAATGTGTTCTTTACCCGGACGATTATGTTCTTCTTCATGGCGGGTTCGATGGATCGGGGATGCATCACCTTTGCTCCAAAAAAAGAGAGTTCCATCACTTCCAAATAGGAGATAGAGGGAATTACCCGGGCATCTGGTATTAAGCGGGGATCAGATGTCATGATTCCATCAACATCAGTCCAGATCCAGATCTCACCGGCATCGATTCCTGCACCGATAATCGCTGCGGAATAGTCCGATCCGCTCCTGCCAAGGGTGGTGATTATCCCCTTTTCGGTGCACCCCATGAATCCCATAATAACCGGCACCGTACTGGTGAGCAGCGGTTGAACCCTTCCCCTGATTCTCCCTTCGCTCTCCGGGAGGGCCATTGCCTCCCCGTGCTGGGTGGTGGTCAGAATCCCCGCCTCACAGCCGTCCATCACAAGAGAGGGGATGCCCCGCTGTCGCAATGCTGCCGATACGATAAGGGAATTGAGCCGCTCCCCATACGTGATAATGTAATCAAGCGAGCGGGGAGTGAGCTCCCTGAGATTATGAACGGCATGCAACATATTGCCCAGTTCACTGAGCCTCTCTTCAATCTCCCTTCCGACCTCATCCTCAAAATCGGCCCCTAGTTCGGAAAGAACTGATTTATGACGGAGGCGGAGCGAACTGATAAAAGGATCGATTGCAGGAGCAGTACGGTTTCCGGCTATCTCGGTAGCGATTGCGATGAGCTGGTCGGTAACCCCCCGCTGTGCTGAAACCACAACCGCAACCTCATGCCCTTCCCTGTGGTGTCCTTCAATAATATCCACAACCTTCCTGACAGTCGCTGCATCGGCCACAGAAGTGCCGCCAAATTTCATTAAAAACCTCATCCGGGCTCACACAGTCCTTTGCATCTATTTATGTTACTATATGACGCACGTAATTATAAGATGCGTTCTGATGCGGTGGATACGGCGCATGTGCTCGTTATTGGCAGTGGAGGTGCGGGGGTCCGTGCAGCTATTGAGGCTGCAGGATACGGCGAGACCATGCTCGTTTCAAAGACACTCACAGGAAAAGGAGGCTGCACGACCATGGCTGAAGGGGGTTATAATGCAGTACTAAGGGAAGCTGACTCCTGCGAGATACATTTTGAAGATACCCTGAAAGGAGGTGCTTATCTCAATGATCCTGACCTTGTTCAGATCCTTGTTAAAGAGGCACCGGAGAGAATAAGGGATCTCTTGGAATGGGGAGCCGTCTTTGATGTCACTGACGGCTGTGAAGTTGCCCAGCGACCTTTCGGAGGGCAGCGGTTCCCCCGGACCTGCTATGCGGGTGACCGTACTGGGCACGAGATGATGGCAACCCTTGTCGACCGGCTCCATAATACTGATGTCCTGATTGAGAACGAAGTCACCATCATTTCACTCCTGCACGACGGTCCAAGGGTGAGTGGAGCAATCGGTCTGGACCGGCAGGGGGAGATCCGGGTCATGCTTGCTGATGCTGCGGTACTTGCCACGGGGGGAGGAACCAGAATATACGACATTTCTACCAATTCTTCAAGTGGCACAGGAGACGGGTATGCAATGGGATATAACGCTGGTGCTGAGCTGATTGATATGGAGCAGATCCAGTTCCACCCGACTGGAGCTGTGTTTCCGTATGATGCACGGGGAAGACTCGTCACCGAGGCGGTTCGGGGCGAAGGCGGGATCCTGAAGAATGTTGATGGCGAGCGGTTCATGAACCGATATGATCCGGAACGCATGGAGCTTTCCACGAGGGATGTGGTTTCAAGGGCGATTGCGACTGAAATTTTAGAGGGAAAAGGTACGGGAAATGGGGGAGTGTACCTTGATGTTACTCACCTTCCCCGATCCCAGATTGAGAATAAGCTCCCGGTCATGCTCGAGCAATTTCTCAAGTTCGGGGTCGATATCCGTGACCTCCCCATGGAAGTTGCCCCTACTGCCCACCATATCATGGGTGGGCTCCGGATAACAATGAATGCAGAGACTACGCTCCCCTGCCTCTACGCATGTGGCGAAGTGTCAGGAGGGGTTCATGGTGCAAACCGGCTGGGTGGAAATGCCCTTGCAGAGACCCAGGTTTTTGGAAAACGTGCAGGAGAATCGGCAGGGAAAGTAAAAGAGCGGAAAAAGGCTGCGGATCAGAAAGGGATCGAGAACGTAGAGAAGCATATTGACCGGTTCCTTCAGGGAGACGTCCCGCCATCAACAATCATCCGTTCTCTCCAGACTGCGATGTGGGAGGGTGCAGGAATCTTCAGGAAGGGTCCTGACCTTGAAAAAACGCTGGGGATAATCAGGCACCTGCAAACCCTCCGTCCGAAGGCAGCATCGGCGGCAAACCTTGCAGAATGCTGCATTCTTCAGAATATGCTTACCACCGCCTCGCTTGTTGTCAGGTCAGCTCTGCTCCGGCCTGAGTCACGGGGTGCTCATGTCCGGCGGGACATTTCTCAGAACTGGGATGCTGAACATTCCCCCTATGGGCATACATTCCTCTCGCTGTCAGGGGAAGGGATCGAAATGAGGGGGGGCACATGAAAGAGATCTCTGTCAGGGTATTCCGGTTTGACCCGTCCTGCGATACCACCCCGCATTTCCAGAATTACCTTGTCCGCGTCAACGAAGGTGCACGGGTCCTCCATGTAATGCATGCTATTCATGAGGACCATGACCCCTCGCTCTCCTATCGCCATTGCTGCGGTTCCGGCCAGTGTGGCAGCTGTGCGGTGAGGGTGAATGGTCAGCCAGTCCTTGCCTGCATGGAAGAAGCCCGCGATGAGATGACGATCGAACCGCTCGAACTTCCCATAAGAAAAGACCTCATTGTGGATATGGAACCGTATCTCGACCGAATCTCTTCCCTGGTGCCGGGAGCAGAGTTCCGGATGCCTACTCTTGATGAGGTCGATGCAATGAAGCCACTCCGGAGCTGCATCGAGTGTCTGGCCTGTGTGTCATCATGTCCCGCACTGAAAGTAATCGATTTTGCCGGGCCCGCGGCGATGCGGGAGGATATGCGCCTCACCCTTGACCCCAGGGACACCTGCGACCGTATCACTGAAGCGGTAAGTGAGGGGCTGTTCACATGTACTTCCTGCCAGGCCTGCTGGAAAGTCTGCCCGAAGAATATTGAGATCCCCGGAAAAGCTATCGAAAAGCTGCGGGCGCTTGCCAATAAGAAAGGTCTCACCCTGCCCCGCCATCAGGCAGTTGAGAAACTGGTCCGGGAGACCGGCCGGAGTGTCGACCGGTTAGGCACGACCTTCCTTGAGCAGGTTCCCGAAGTTCTCGAACCATATGGCGAGGTAAAAGGTACTGTGGGTTTCTTTGTCGGCTGTATGTATAACATGCGCCTGACACAGACAGCCCTTGATGCCATGGAAGTACTCAGGAGGAATGGCATCAGGATCATCATCCCCAGGGAGCAGGTCTGTTGCGGATCGCCCCTTATCAGAACCGGCCAGATAGAATTTCTCGATACCCTCAAGAGCAGGAATATCAATGCCTTCGCGTTCCGTGCTATTGATACCGTAATGACGATGTGTGCAGGGTGCGGATCGACACTGAAGAACGATTACCGGACACCGTTCAGGGTGATGGATATCAACGAAGTGCTCCTCAGGTTCGATATTGAGCCACCCGCACGCCTCCCGATAAAGGCCACCTACCATGACCCCTGCCATCTTCTCAGGGGACAGGGGATCAGGACACCCCCGCGTGAACTAATAAGCAAGGTTGTCGACCTCGTGGAGATGCCATCCATATGCTGCGGATCTGGCGGAGGAGTCCGGTCCGGAGTTCCCGATGAGGCTGCAGCTCTGGCCGAGAACCGCCGGAAGGAGATCGAAAAGACCGGGGCGGATATCGTTATCAGTTCCTGCCCGTTCTGTGAATTCCACATCCGGGAGCATACCGACAGACCTGTGAAGAACGTGACCACCGTTCTCCTTGAGGGATACCGCGAAAAAGACCGGAAAAATGCGCATATGGAGACCTGTTAGGCTATTCTCTGTTTTTCAGATCCCTGTCATCAGTGTCAGTGCAATGCAGACAAATACAGGGATGATAAGATTATCATCAATTGGGGAGAGCAGTTCCACAAGACCTGCAACGATCACAGAAATTGCTGCCTGGACTGGGGAGAGGAGCACAAGCAGTGCGAAAAAGGTAATGACGATCCCGGCAAGAGTCCCTTCTGCAGTCTTTTTCCCGATGATTGGGTGTTTCCCATAATAATAACCGACCAGGGTTGCTGCACCATCAAGCAGAGAGAGCGTTACGATGGCCGGAACCACCACTTCCTTGTCGAAGAGTACAAGGCAGAAGAGCGAACTCAGTGCAAAATAGAGGGCTCCTTTACCCGGGCGGACATTCTCACGTTCCATCTTGTCGATAAGAACAGATACAAGCGGCACCCGGAATCCCCTGACAAGGGCATCCCGGAAAATAATCCCGGCAAATGTTCCGGTCATGAGTACGGGAAGCGCGATACTTTCCGGGGTGAACTGGATAAGGGCAGCGATCCCGAGGCCAAAAACGATATGGACCATCTTTCGAGAAAATTCGCGCATCTGATCGGTGATTGGTAACAAACCCCCATAAGGTATCCGATCGCAGGTCGGGGTTAGTATTGATAATAATCCCTGCCAATTAACTGATCCGGAAAGTGCCCATGAATCACTGTGAAGATGCTGAACGAGCGTTCTGGAAGGATCTGATACTCCGTCCTTCTCCCATTCAGCATGTGGAGACGATTGATGTCGCAGGGACAAGACTCATGCGATATTCCGGTGAGTTCTGGACTTCAGCCCAGAGGAAGGCATCTTCTGTTCATGAAATTTCCTACAGGGCCTGTTTCAAGCCACAACTCCCCCGTTTCTTTATTAACAGCCTGACCGATGCAGGAGACAGAGTCTATGATCCGTTTTCAGGCAGGGGAACGACCGTTATCGAGGCCGGACTTCTCGGAAGAGAGATAGCCTGCAATGATGCAAATCCCCTCAGCCGTATCCTCACACAGCCCCGGTTTTTCATCCCCACAGAAAAGGCAGTAACTGCCCGGATGGCAGATGTTCCGTTGGAGAATAAGGAAAAAGCCGAAATAGACCTCTCCATGTTTTACGATCCGAAGACAGAGAGTGAGATCCTGTCGCTGAGGCATTATCTCCTCAATCGGGAAGATTCTGGAACCATGGATTCCATCGATTCATGGATCCGGATGGTAGCAACCAGCAGGCTGACCGGGCATTCTGTGGGTTTCTTCTCGGTATACACCCTCCCCCCCAACCAGGCTGTCTCTCAAAATCGTCAGGTCCAGATCAATGAACGGAGAAAACAGGTTCCGGAGTATCGTAATATCCGAGACCTCATAGTGAGAAAGACGCGGTCGCTCATCAGAGATCTCACCCCCGAAGAGCGTAATAATCTGAACAACGCAGGAACCGGAGGTCTCTTCCTAAGCGGCGATTCCGGACATACTCCGGCAATACCGGATGACTCAGTACACCTGACGGTCACCTCACCTCCGTTCCTCGATACGGTCCAGTACGGAAAGGACAACTGGTTACGATGCTGGTTTAACGGGATCGATGCTGCAGCGATAGAACGTAAGCTGACGGTAACAAGATCACTTGCCGGTTGGTGCGATGCAATGGCGACTACCTTCCGTGAGTTGTTCAGGGTAACGGTTCCCGGAGGGTATGTTGCGTTTGAAGTCGGGGAAGTCCGGAGAGGATCCGTTCTGCTTGACGAACAGGTGCTCCCCGTTGGCATCGCAGCAGGATTTATTCCGCTCGGCATCATTGTCAACCTGCAGCGGTTCACCAAGACCTCCCATATCTGGGGGATAGGTAATAACGATTCGGGGACAAACACCAATAGGATCGTCGTCTTCAGAAAAGAGATATAGAGGGTAGCAGGTTCACATCATCAGATACTCATATGCCGAAAGTGCTGCCTTTGCCCCTTCCCCTGCGGCAGTGATAATCTGTTTTGTCTTTATATTCGTGATGTCCCCCGCTGCAAAAATTCCTGGAACAGTTGTAAGGCAGTTGATATCTATGACAATCTCCTTCTCAGGATTCATGTCAACAAATCCCTCGACAAAAGCAGTATTCGGAATCCATCCTATCTCTGCAAACAACCCATCCACCGATAGGTCGGTTTCTTTTCCTGAAGATCGGTCTTTTACAGTAATTCCGGTGAGCATGCTGTTGCCCTGGAGCTTCGCCACCACACTATTCGTATGGATGATGATGTTTGCCTTCTTCTCACAAGCTTTCACATAGGTTTCATCTGCCTTGATAGTACTTCTCACCACGAGATGCACTTCCCGGGCAATGCCACTCATCTCGATGGCGGTCTGGAGCGCAGAATTTCCCCCCCCAACTATTGCAACCACCTTCTCCCTGAAGAGTGGACCATCGCAGGTCGAACAGAACGAGAGGCCTCTGCCAAGATACCGCTCCTCCCCCTCAACGCCCAGTTTCCTCGGTTGCTTGCCCTGGGCAAGAATAACCGCACGGGCTCTGTACGCTGCACCGGTGGCGGTATTTACGACGAAATCGTTGCCGCTCCGGTCAAGAATCAGCACCTTATCAATTTCGAGGTGAAGGTCGAGTGACCTGACCTGCTCCTCGAACTTCCGCATCAGGTCATCTCCGGTTATCATCCGGTATCCCATGTAGTTCTCGATCGCCCATGACTCGCTTGCCTGGCCACCTATGTTTTCACTGATGATCAACGTTTTCAATAATTTCCTGGCACAGTATACTCCCGCAGTCAGGCCTGCCGGACCCGCACCGATAATCATGACATCGAAGACAAGACCCCCTTTCTCTTCTCCAAAGAGTTCATTCAGGCGCTGGGCATCAAATCCGACAATGACTTCATCATCGACGGTGACGACCGGTACCCCGTACTGCCCTGAGATCTCGATCATCTTCTTTGCCTGCTCCTTGTCGGTTCCGACATCGACGGTGAGATAATCCACCCCATGTCTTTCGAGGTATGCTTTTACCATCCGGCAGTAAGGGCAGTTCTGGGTTGAGTATACAGTAACCTTCGGCATGCAATCGAGATTGCTTTTTACCGGTTATTAAAGTGTGGGAACTGAAAGTCGCATGGATACGGGGTCAAAGAACAAGGTAATGAGCTGGAGGTAAAAGGTGGGACTTCATACGAGGAAAAAAAAGAGTGCGGTGGATGGAAATCATTCAATAGTTTTGAATACTTTCCGGACCGCATTGCAGATCGGGCACTTTTCGGGGGCCTGACCGAGGAAAATATTCCCACATACAGGGCAGAGAATAACCGCCCGGTTCGAGAGGTCCTGGCCATGGTTCAGAGCATTCATGGCTTCCTTGTATAAGTTGGCATGGACTTCTTCTGCCTTCATGGCGTATGTGAAAACGAGGGCTGCGTCACTCTTCTTCTCGGCCTCTGCTTCTTTCAGAAATCCGGGATACATCTCGGTATACTCATGCGTCTCGCCAGAAATTGAACCCTGGAGGTTCTCCTTTGTGGTCTTGATCTTGCTCATCGCCTTGAGGAGCTTCTTTGCATGTACCGCTTCAGCCTCTGATGCTGCCTTGAATAGCCGGGCGATGTTTTTGAAACCTTCTGAATCAGCCTGATCGGCAAAGGCTGCATACTTCCGGTTTGCCTGTGACTCCCCGGCATATGCTTCCATTGCATTTTCCATTGTTGCCATGCTCTTAGCTGTGGTAACGAATGACATCAAGGTATCCTTTCAGGCTGACAGGGGATCAGATCCGGTCGGTGAAAGGAGATCATACCCTTTTTCTTATTCCCGAGAGATACAGATGATAGCGCGATTGTCCTCGAAGGTGGAAAATGAAAAAGATGCAGGATATCGAAGAGCATGACCGGCCGAGGGAGAAGATTCAGAAGAAAGGCGTATCTTGTCTTAGCGATCAGGAACTGATTGCGACCATTCTTGGGAGCGGAGTGCCTGGCAGAAACGTCAGGGATCTGGCAAAGGAAATCTCAGATTTGATCGAGAGAAATCCCGATGCAATAGGGTATCAGGAGCTCGCCGAAATCAGGGGGATGGGGCCTGCTAAAATATCACAGATCATCGCCTGCCTTGAGCTGGGCCGGAGAAAATATTCACGGCAGGGGAGAAAGCCAAAAATCAGTTCTCCTTCAGATGTTCTCCCTCTCGTCTCTCATCTATCAGGTAAGAAACAGGAGCATTTTATCTGTATTACTCTGAATGGGGCAAATGAACCGATTGAGACCAGGACGATCTCTATGGGCCTTCTCAATCACAGCCTCGTCCATCCCCGCGAGGTATATGCCGATGCCATCACTGACCGGGCTGCATCTATCATCTGCGTACATAACCATCCTTCAGGAACCCTGGAACCGAGCAGCCAGGATCTTACCATAACACGCCAGCTGGCAGATGCAGGAACTATTGTCGGGATTCGGCTTCTGGATCATCTGATCGTGACCGATTCCGGATGGTTTTCGATGAAAGAGAGAGGGCTTATATGACCGATACCTGCCCTGATAGCTGCCGGGCGAGTTCCCGCCCTTTTGAATAGGCTGCATCCATCAATTCCGGACGTCTGGACAGGTCCTGAATGGTATCCATGTCCCGGATAAGGAGATCATCCCAGTATTGCACATCAATGATATCAAAAAAGGCATGGATCGTCAGCTTTGCCCCATCAAAAACATAAGGGAGGTTCATCCCCGATATTCCAAGATACAGGCCTAACCTGCATTTTCTTTTTGCTTTTGTAACGAGGGGATTTTTTCTCACGTATTTTGCCATGAAATAGACCTGGAACCGGTCAATAAACGACTTCAGCATCCCCGGGATTCCCATGGTCATTATTGGAGTGGCAAGGATGACTCCATCAATATCGCGGAATTTCTCGTATATCCCAATCATATCATCCTTCATTGCACAGGTCTCATGCTCCCTGCAGAACATGATCTCGCGGCAAGCCCTGATATTGAGGTTTGTTACCTCAATCTTCTCCACTTCGGCCCCTTCATCCCTCGCACCCTGCATTGCCCGATCCAATAATTTTGCGGTATTCCCATTCAGAAGCGGGCTTCCGAGAAGTGCAATAATCCTCACTACCATGAGGTAACCTTTTTAGTGAGATTTCCTTTATAGTTTCGGAACGGGATCTGCGAACAATTGTCGTTTATTCAGGCCTGATTTTAACATTTTGCACCGTAGAATGGAACAATAAAAAGTCATAAATAATTCCCGCATCTATATATCCGTTGGTGATTAAACTGCCCGAGAAAGCAAAAGCCGGAGAGAAGGTCGGTCCTGGCAAGTACGTATGCATCGATTGCGGTAGGGAGATGACACTCGATAAGTCCGAGCAGGATCTGAGGAAATGTCCCCAGTGTGCCTGTGAAGAGTATCAGTGCTTCCCGATGCACCACATCCGTCCGGATATCAAGACCCCTGAAGATGCGATGAACCCCCCAAAGCGGGGCAAGAGTAACCAGTAAACACAATTTTTCAACACGGTTGTGGGTGTAAAGGGCGTGTCCATCTACCCTGAACAGAAGAACCACAACTTTTTCTAATGAGAACGGGGTACAGGTACCTGCCCTGATCAGTACATTCATGTGATGTACGGACAAGTCACAAGAGGTGTTCCAGAATGGTAAATGTTTCGAAGGAAGGACAGGTTTTCGAGTGTGAAATCTGTGGAAATGTCGTCGTTGTAAAGGAAGTTGGCGGTGGAGAACTGGTCTGCTGTGGACAGCCGATGAATCTCATACAGGGGTAATTACCATGGCAGAAGATATGAAAGATCTTGAAAAAATGATCGGAAAGGTACCAAAATTCTTCAAGGAACTGACCGTAAAAGACCCGAAGATGTATGAGATGGTGATGAAGCTTGAAGGGCATATCTGGGATGATGGTGCACTTTCAAGAAAGACTAAGAAACTCATTGCCATTGCTATTGCAGCATCTCTCCGGGATCAACATGCGGTCCATGCCCAGTTAATCGGGGCATCCAAGCTTGGTATCTCGAAAGAAGAGGTTGAAGAGGCTCTCAGGGTGGCATTCCTCCTTGCCGGAATGCCTGCTTATGCGTATGGAAAAGCTCAGCTTGATGAAGTTATGAAGGAATGATGAAACATGTGCGGTGAGACAAATTCAATGCCAATCCTTGGTGAGCCTGCCCCCGACTTTGAGGCACTGACCACAAACGGCATGGTAAAGCTCTCTGATTTCAAGGGAAAGTGGCTCGTGCTGTTCTCTCATCCGGCAGACTTCACCCCTGTATGCACAACCGAGTTCATGGCATTTTCAGCAATCGTGGACGAGCTGAAGTCACTCAATGTGCAGCTTATGGGCCTCTCTATCGACTCTGTTCATTCGCATCTGGCCTGGATCCGGAATATCAAAGAGAAGATGGGAGTTGATGTCCCGTTCCCTATTATCGCAGACCTGGAGATGACGGTCGCCAAAAAATATGGCATGATTCATCCGGGGCAGAGCAGCACGGCTGCAATCAGAGCGGTCTTCTTTATCGATGATAAGGGTATTCTGCGGGCTATGATCTACTATCCACTCACTGCGGGGCGCTACATGCCTGAGATTATTCGCCTTGTAAAATCGCTCCAGGCCACGGACAAATACGGTATTGCCACCCCTGCAAACTGGCAGCCGGGGGATAAGGTCGTGGTTCCGGCACCGAAGAACAAGGCCGAGATGGACAAACGCCTTACCGAAGGGTACGAGTGCAAGGATTGGTATCTCTGCTTTAAAAAATTATAGAATCAAATTCTTTTCTTTTCAGCTGAACAGTTAAGCACAGTATCTTGAAAAGGTAAGGTTGGAAAAAATCCCGCAGTATTGTCAATATCATCCAACCATTTATCTTGAACGCACCCCCACATGAGACGTATGCGGATCAAAATCCTCGCTTTTGCAGGAAGTCCACGGCGCCATGGCAACTCAGAGACGCTCCTTGATTGGGTCCTTGATACGATGCAGAAGGAGGGTGATGTTGATATTGATAAAGTGATCCTTGTCGATGCTGAGGTAAATCCCTGCAGGGGTTGCAATGCCTGCGAAGTCCTGAACAAATGTGTCCAGCGGGACGGTATGGATATCCTCCATGACAAGATAATCGATGCTGATGTCATCATTCTCTCTTCACCAATCTTCTGCATGGGTATCTGTGCCCAGGCAAAAGCCCTCATTGATCGCTTTCAGGTCTTCCGCTCACGAAAGTATGTTCTGAAGCTCCCCATCATTCCTCCCGAAAGGAAAGGAAAGCGGATCGGGATATTTATCTCCTCTGCCGGGCAGACCTGGGAGCATGTTTTTAACGGTGCAATTCCCTCCGTTAAGTGCTTTTTCCATGTTATTGACGTAAGAGACCGGGATATCCATTACCTGATGGTAAACGGCGTTGATGAGAAAGGTGCCATCCTGAAACATCCGTCAGCGCAGAAGGACGCCGAACTGCTTGCCCATACGGTTATCACTGATATCAGGGCGAGGCTTGCAGGGTGATTCAACGCATGTCTGTCAGGGTTCTGGGTATCTCGGGCAGCCCGCACCGGCATGGCAATACCGAGACCCTCCTTGATGCCTTTCTCGAAGGGGCCGGAAATGCCGGGGGTTCTGTAGAGAAAACTATCCTCAAGGATCTCGATTATACCCCCTGCCGGGGGTGTAATATCTGCCACAAGGAGGGTGTATGCATTGTGAAGGATGATGCCCCCGGTCTCCTGGAACATATCCTTTCTGCCGATTGTCTTGCTGTTGCCTCGCCGATCTACAGCATGGGTATTACGGCTGAGCTGAAAGGGCTGATAGACCGTGCGCAGTACATCTGGGCACGGAAGTTCGTCCTCAAGACACTCTATTTCCCAGATAGTCATATCCGCAGACATAAGGGAATCTTTATCTCAACCGCAGGACTCGCGTGGGATAATGTCTTTGATGCAGCATTCCCTGCAATTACCGCATTCTTCAATACGATGGGGTTTGAATATTATGACAATATCATCGCCAATGACATGGATCGTTACAAAGGAATACGGGGACACCCCACCGCGCTTGCGGAGGCACGTGCCAAAGGTGAGGAGGTTGTCAGGGTTATTGAACGGCTGACTCCGGACTGACTACGCCTTTTTTTGTGTACTGGCATTAAAAATCGAGACAAGAATTGAAAGGCCATTCTCTTTTCCAAAGTCGTCCACTCGCTTGGATACCCGACTGATCATGCTCCCGGTGGTAACAATCGCCGAATTCTCACCAAGGAGTGCTTTCAGGATACATTTATCGATAACACCATATGTAAAATCCAAGTGGATCTGATGATCCCTTGCCAACTGTTTCGCGCGGGTTCCCATCGCACCGACAGGCAGATCCGGGTGTTCTTTGAGCCAGTACCTGAACGGTTCCAAACCTTCTGAATCGACATTACAGACGGTGATAGATCCTGGTTCGGTATAACAGGGGCGGTTCTGGAATGCCCGGTCGATCACATTCAGCATGTCAAGCACGGTTCTCGGTTTTCGCCCCGGCAGGGAAAATCCACGTTTCTGGAGCTCGAAGTAGAGCTCAAGCAGGGTAGGCATGGAGAGATGGGCTTTCCTGACACATTCCGGTCTCCCGAATGCCACATCAGGGACATCCTCCTGAAGTATCTTCCCTTTTAATAGCAGTATCGCCCTGTCCGCCCAGGGATATGCGAGTTCAATATCATGGGTAGAGATGACAATGGTCTTTCCCTGGGTGTTCAGTTCGTCGAGGAGTTCCATGATATCCTCAGAACCGGAAGGATCAAGACCGCTTGTCGGTTCATCGAAGATGAGGATATCGGGATCCATTGAGAGAACCCCGGCTATCGCTACGCGTTTCTTCTCACCGCCGGAGAGCTGGTGGGGCGGACGCCGTTCGAATCCTTCGAGCCCGACATACCGGAGTGCCCCTTCTACCGCAGCCTTCACTTCGTTCTCACTGTATCCGAGGTTAACAGGCCCGAATGCCACGTCCTGGTACACGGTTGGCGCAATAATCTGGCGGTCAGGATTCTGGAGGACAAAACCCACACGCTTACGTAGCATGCGTAATGAGGCTTTATCATACCCGAATGGTTCGTTATCAAAGAGCATTGTCCCTGCATCGGGACGGATCATGCCATTAAAGAGCAGCAGAATGGTCGATTTTCCTGCTCCGTTAGGTCCGACAATGGCGATCTTCTCTCCCCGCCTGATATGGAAACTTATACCCCGGATTGCCTCCATGCCACGGGGATACCGGTACCTGATATCCCTTGCTTCGAGGATAATGCTGCTCATTATCCTGCTCCGAGGAGGGTAAGATCTCTTGCGAGGACCACGACAAGCGATGAGAGAACAAGAAAAAGTGCCACTGTAATTACCGGGAGCACTTCCATCGGGCGGGTCTCCCCCAGCATTGCAAATTTTCCACTGTAACAGCGTGCATCCATCGCCTTGATGAGATCTTCGCCAGCCCCCCAGCTCCCGATGAACACTGCTCCGCACAGGGTAGAGAACGATTGAATTGATTCACGGAACGATCCATACCCTAGGCGCATTACTTGCGCCTGGTATGTCTGGACAAGCTGGTTTAAAATCATGAAGATACTGCGATAAATCATCATTGCGAGATCCAGCACCACTTCAGGAATGCGGCATTGTCTCATGATAGAAAATATATCTGTCATCGGAGTGGTCAGGGCGATAAAAATCAGGGCTGACATGCCTCCAATCATGCGGCAGAATACTAGGAATCCTTCATTGATGCTCTCGCGGGTGATCGAGAGCGAAAACCACGGAAATGGATTCCAGCTCCAGAATACTACCTCACCGCCCGTTAAAAGGATGATGGCGGCGATGCTCATCAGGGCAAAAATAAACGGAAGAATAAAAAGCCCTGCATAGGTCCTTGGATCAACCTTGGCAAGGAAGAGAACGGAAACGGAGAGAAGTACTGCGATAAAGAGAGGAGGAAGGTAACTTGTAGAAAGGAGACAGAGGATAATCGCTCCGAGGCCGGTAATCAGTTTG
>JAJRBU010000194.1 GCA_028679315.1 Methanoregulaceae archaeon | reverse complement strand
AAAAAAATGCCGAAAATCTTCACCCGGGCATTGCATCCGATTTTATTTGATGGTGCAAATTCCAGATCGGGACCAAATCGGTCTTTAATTGTTATTCTAAAAATGAGTCTTTTGGACTCTCATAATCATTAACACCCCCCACAACCCATTGATCAGAAATGGATCCCTATTCGCTGGTGACGAGAAATGCCGTCGAAGTCGTCACGGATGACGAGCTCAGGGTGCTCCTGTCAAAAGACAAAAAAAGGGTCTATGCCGGGTATGAGCCAAGCGGTGAGATCCACCTCGGGCATCTGGTTACGGTCAACAAGCTGATCGATCTCAAAGAAGCTGGTTTCGAGGTCGTTGTGCTCCTTGCAGATCTCCATGCATTCCTCAACAGGAAGGGGACCATGGAGCAGGTTGGCGAGCTTGCCGAGTACAACAAGCGGTGCTTTGAAGGGCTTGGTCTCCGGGATGTCGAGTTTGTGCTCGGATCAGAGCTTCAGCTCTCACCTGACTATCAGCTGATGGTACTCAGACTCTCCCAGCAGATCACCCTGAACCGGGCAAAGCGGAGCATGGACGAGGTCGGCAGAAATATGGATGCCCCGACCGTGTCCCAGATGATCTACCCTATAATGCAGATGGTGGACATCGCCAGACTTAGGGTAGATGCGGCAGTCGGGGGGATTGATCAACGGAAGATCCATATGCTGGCACGGGAGCATCTCCTCAACATAGGATACCCTGCACCGGTGTGTATCCATACCCCCATCCTCAACGGGCTCGATGGAAAAAAGATGTCCTCTTCTTCTGGAAATTATATTTCCGTCGCCGATTCCATCGAAGAGATAGAGAAGAAATGCCAGAAGGCTTTCTGTCCTCCCGAATGTGAGGAGAATCCAATACTTCAGATTTTCCAGTACCATATCTTCCCGCGTGCAGGTGCGATAACGGTAAAACGGCCGGCTAAATTTGGTGGTGACAGGGAATTTCTCCGGTTCGAAGATCTGGAAGAGGCCTATAGGAAAGGGGAGATCCATCCCCTTGACCTGAAGAAGACAGCAGGAATTTATCTTGCGGATGTCCTATCCTGCGTCAGGGAGTATGTATAGCGGGGGATACCAGGTTTGAGCCTCGACCGGATTGAGAGCAACTTCGATCGTGAAGTTGAACGACTGGGTGTTCGTATCAAGGACATGGACCAGCTGAAAGTACGTGATGATGTATTTGACGAGGTGACCCTTATGGCGCTGTACAAACTGGTTCATAAAGGGTGGATCACAGCGATTGGAGGTTCAATCAGTACCGGGAAGGAGGCGAATGTCTTTATTGGCGAACGAGGAGATCTGGATATCGCCATCAAAATCTATCGCATACGGACGGCAAATTTCAACACAATGAGCGAGTACATCATCGGTGACAGGCGATTTACTGGAATCAAACGTACAAAAAAGGATCTTATTTTTACATGGACAAGGAAAGAGTTCTCAAACCTGAAGAGAGCGGCCGATGTGGGACTATCAGTGCCGATGCCTCTCGTGTGGGATCGGAATATCCTGATAATGGGATTTCTTGGTGAGGATGAACGTCCGTACCCTCATCTCAGGTCGGTTGAACTGGAACATCCGGCAACGGTCTATTCTGAGGTGCTTTCATTCATGATGAGACTCTACCAGCAGGCCGGGCTTGTGCATGCAGACCTGTCTGAATTTAATATCCTTTACGGGGATCGTCTTTACGTAATCGATATGGGACAGTCAGTGACCCCTGATCACCCCAGGGCAAAATTTTTCCTTGCCCGGGACATTTCCAATGTAAACAGGTATTTCAGGGGATTCTGCACTGTCATGGATGAAAAGGAAATATTTTCAAAGATTACAAGAGGAGGGGATGTGGAATTTACCCCTCCGAAGCGGGAGTAAACCATGATACAGGAGATCAAGATCGCTGGAAACCGTGTTGGGGTGCTTATCGGGAAGGGTGGCTCGGTGAAAAAGGAGCTTGAAGAGAAGACCTGCACCACCATCAGTATTGAAAGCAAGGAAGGGAGTGTAAAGCTGGAGGGGGAGAATGCCACCCTCCTTCTCAGGGGAATCGAGGTTATCCAGGCAATTAACAGGGGTTTCTCTCCTGAACGGGCATTCATCCTGCTGGAGGATGAGGACCTGCTCCTGGATGTTATCGACCTGTCCGGCCTCACCGACAGCTCACGTCAGCTGGACCGGCTTCGTGGGAGGATTATCGGCAAGGATGGTCGTTCCCGGGAGCAGATCGAGCATATGACCGAATGCGAGATCTCAGTATTCGGCAAGACTGTGGCTATCATCGGGCTGCCGGAGCAGATGAAAATCGCGCGGAGCGCCATTGATATGCTCCTTCAGGGATTGCCTCATGAAATGGTGTTTTCATTCCTGGAGCGGAAGCGCCGCGAGCTAAAACAGGACATGATCGATTATTATTACTGATATCCATGATATTCCACCCCAGAATAGCCCGGATCCAAGTGGTTTTCAGTCTAAAAAGATATATTTCTACTGGAAAAATAAATGCGCGCCAAACCGTGAGTTTTGGAAAAGGACCGATCTACGAGTTCGATAGACTGGAATAAAAGGGGTATGGATGAAGGTTGAAGATCTTCCACTCTCACGCGACCTTATCGGGCGGTACATGTCATCAGGAATCCGTGAGCTCTATCCTCCACAGGCAGAGTGTGTGGGAAAGGGAATTTTTGATGGTAAAAACCTTCTTGTCGCCATACCGACCGCGAGTGGAAAAACCCTTGTTGCCGAGATAGCAATGCACTTCCATTTTATGAGAGGGGGGAAATGTCTTTATATCGTGCCCCTGAAAGCCCTCGCTTCCGAGAAATTTGAAGAATTCAGCGGGAAGGGTGCAAAGGTCGGAATTTCCACCGGGGACTTTGATAGGAGGGATGAGTATCTTGGGAGGAATGACTTTATCATTGCCACAAGCGAGAAAGTCGATTCGCTCCTTCGGAATGCATCCGCCTGGCTGGCGGGGATCACCCTCCTCATCATTGATGAGGTGCACCTGATCGATTCGCCTGATAGGGGACCTACCCTTGAAATGGTAATTGCCAAGATGAGGCGAAAGAATCCCGGGATGCAGATTATCGCCCTCTCTGCAACGATTGGAAATCCCGGTACTCTCGCTCGCTGGCTCGATGCAAACCTCGTCACCAGCTCCTGGAGACCGGTCGACCTCCGCCAGGGAGTATATTATGACGGTGCTATCCACTTCCATGATGAAACACGGTTTGTGCCCTCTGTCTCCCGGCATGATAGTATCAATCTCCTCATGGATACCATCGGCGAAGGGGGCCAGTGCCTCGTCTTTGTCTCCTCGAGAAAGAATGCCGAAGCATTTGCCAAACAGGCAGGAAAAGCCCTTCATCTCGATACGGAGGAACTTCAGATCTGCCGGAAACGACTCGAGAAACTGGCTGAGACAGACCAGGAGAAAGCGCTCGCCCATTGCGTTGGTAACGGTGCTGCCTTCCATCATGCCGGACTCCGGAGGGAAGCACGGGCGCTTGTCGAAGAGGGCTTTCGAAAGGGACATATCAGGTGCATTGCATCGACTCCCACCCTGGCTGCAGGGCTCAACCTCCCTGCCCGCAGGGTCATTATCAAGGAATACCGCCGTTATACCACCGGGGAGGGTATGGTCCCTATCCCCATCCGTGAATACCATCAGATGGCAGGCCGGGCCGGGCGTCCTCACCTTGATCCTTACGGGGAAGCAGTCCTCATCAGCGCTGATGCATACGCCGCAGGGGAGCTCTTCAGTTACTATATTGATGCACCTCCTGAGGATGTCAACTCTCAGTGTTCTTCGGAAGAAGCGCTCACCACGCACATCCTTTCACTGGTTGCGTCCGGTTATGCATGTACACGCCCTGATCTCCGGGAATTCATGCGGTCCACGTTCTACTTTTACCAGAAAAAACAAGATCGGATCCTGGAAGCAGTGATTGGGCGGGCACTCACGTTCCTCGATAGGACAGAGATGATAGTGCAGCAGGATGACTTCCTCTCTGCAACAGAATACGGCACGATTGTCTCCCAACTCTATATCGATCCGGTGAGTGCGGATACCCTTCTCGAAGGACTCCTGAATGCAGAGGAGTATTCAGATATCGGTCTCCTCCAGTTGATCTGCACTACTCCTGATATGTACACACTCTTTGTCGGGAACAAGGATAGCTATTACCTGGAACGGTTCATCCTCGAACATGAGCAAGAACTATGGGTGGATTTCCCCTGTGATGAGACAACGGAGGGGTATTTCAGGGCTGTGAAGACTGCAATGGTGCTCTATGACTGGAGCAGGGAGGTTCCTGAAGCAGTCATCTGTGAACGGTATTCGATCGGGACCGGAGACATTTACAACCTCCTTGAAGGGGCCAACTGGCTCCTGCATGCATCCAGCCGGCTCAGCAGGATGTTTCGGGGTGCCTTTTCATCCTCACTACAGGAATTGGAGTATTGCATGAAGCATGGGATCAGACGCGAACTTATTCCATTGGTAAAAATCAGGAACATCGGGCGTGTCAGGGCTCGCAGGCTTTTTAACAGTGGTATAACCAGTCCCGAAAAGATACTGGCTGCTGGCGAAGAGAAAATAATCCCAATTCTCGGGCAGGGTATCACCAACACAATATTCAGGGATCTGAAATCGACTGAGCCAATTTCACCGAGGAAAGGAGCCCCCCCGGTCCAGCCAACCCTTTTCCAATTCGGAGACGACAACAAAGACAAGTGAGGTGCATGCCACAAAGGAGAATACGTGATGAGGTGTTGTAATGTTTATATTGTACGAATATCCCCCTCATCGCTCCATGGAATAGTTATTACAGTCCTGGACTATTCGTTCAATACCGGAGGCTAAATGAATCCTGCAAGGAGATAAGGGAGATATAAAGGAAACAGGTTCAAAGAATCCATCCTGAGTGAATGTAGTTCCTGAATTTAACATCAGGAGGAATAACCCCAGATACCCATGAACATTAATACGCGGATTCAGCTTTTTCAAAATAATTCTGCTGACATGGATGTGCTCGATTGAAGACCTCCCGCTGTAAACTCTACCAGTTCAGACTGAATATCACCAATCCGGGTGACTTTCTGTACTACATAAGAAATCTTGGTGAATCTGAAGGGGCAACAATCGTCCTTTTTAATGCTGACAGGATGGCGGGGCAGGCGCATGTTGTATCTGCACTTACCCATGCATTCAGGGCATTTGAGAGAGGAGATCCGATCTCCAATAGTGTGGAGATGGAATCGCTTCTCTACGCAGCGGGATCAAGGCAATGTGAACAGGGAACTGAATTTGGAGTGCATCCGGGAGAAAACAGGGTATATCTCTGTATATGCCCAGAAAATAAACAGGTCGAGACAGCTCTCCAGCAGATTGGTGATTATTGTAATGGAGAAGACTGGGAATTAATTTCTGAGGAAAAACAATGCCTGCTTAAGGAACTTTTTGGGATTACCGATGAAGAACTTGGAGTTGTTGGTGTCAGCCGGTTACAGGACCTTGTGTTGGAACGGGTTGCGCTTCTGGAAGTATATCGGTAATTGCCAAAAAGAGGATATAGCCTTTTAAATCTCACGGTTTTGAAAAATTCATTTGTTTGCATGGGTAA
>JAJRBU010000006.1 GCA_028679315.1 Methanoregulaceae archaeon | reverse complement strand
CCTGATTCAGAGGCAGAAGATCTGAACCAATCTGCGGTCCTTATCCGGGCAGAACCAACCCTGACCCTGACCCCGACCCCGGAAGTAACAGAAGAAGTCCCGCTCGATCCCTGGATTACCTATGCCAATAAAAAATATGGATTCTCTCTCCGCTACCCAAGGAACTGGAGCATCAACGAAGCGGTAGCAGGAAGGACCGTTCTTACTCTGACTGCCCCGATTGAGACCGGATGTGATGCAGATAACAGCCAGTGCTACAATTATATCGCCAATTTCACAGTCGAAATCGATCAGAAACCTCAGACCGTGATCCTTGAAGACTATTTCAATAAAGCAGTCTCAAATCTCCAGCTGAATTACTACATCACAACAACAAGCAAGAGCGCACCTGCCCTGCTTTCTGATGTCCGGGCTTACCAGATCGAATATTACACACACGACAAAAGAGGGAACGCCGACCGGAGCTATATGCAGTATTATGCAGTTATCGATGGGAAAGTCTACATCGTCAGCTATTTCGGCCCTTATTCGAACTGGGAGAATGTATATAATCACAACAAGGCAGACGCCCAGAGAATTTTGGATTCTATCACGGTAATCAGGACCTTTAAAACGGCATGAGGTGAATCGGGAGCAAAATGGGTGGTCTCATCCACCGGATTTTTATGAGCATACCTGGGACCAAGCAGTGATAGTCCGCTGGCGCGTTCCGGGAAACAACTGGGAACATGAGAGAGGTTTACCTCTGAAAACAGCTTGACCTATTCATAAGTATTATAAAATAATCTCTCTAATGTAATGAGAACCGACATTTTTTCAAGGTTGTTGTTCCCTCCGGAAGTGATGCATGCACCCGACCCTGAAAGAAGAACTTGAATTTGCGATCTGGAAGATCACCGGCACCCCGATGAAGTTTTCCGAATATTCAATCCCCTACCTCTCGCAGGAGATTGCAAAAAAGACTGGAGAAGACCCCGCTATCGTGAGCCTGCGGCTGATCCAGGAGATCAAACAGGTCATCCACGAAGATATTGATCGGCAGTTGAAACGGTGCCGACCCTGTCTGAAACAAGCCTGATACCTTCCCCTCACTGTTTTTTATCTTAGGATGGCTGCCGACTGGGCTTATCGGGACCATAGCCGGATATTCGCTGTCCAAAACCTAACCTCTCTTACCCCGTGATATCACGTTCATCCCGGTGTATTAACAGAAGAAGATGCACTGCCCTTGGAGAAGTAGAAAGAGCAGTGGGAGAGTATCCCTGATCGTCCGGCTTATCTGAACTATGATGGAATCGCTGCTGTCTCCGAACCCTGGTGAGATCTCTTTAATCCATTGGCGATTCTGATTTTCAGAGCAAAAGGATGAATTATGATAGTGCCGATATCACTTTCATGCATCAGGTATTGAGGGGCTACCTGGATCTCCTCCGGCTCCATTTCTTTTTCGCATGGCCCATTCTCTTCTGCTCCGGCTATCTCCTCGCCACTTCCGTATACGGTCTCTTCTCGTGGTATGACCTCCTGAAAGTAGCATGTATCGGTTTCCTGGGATTCGAGGCAGGTTTTGTTCTCAATGATTACGTCGACAGGAACTACGATGCCCGGGATATCGAAGCCGGAAGACTGACAAAGTACTGGAGGTTTTTTGGGAGACGACCGATACCGGAGGGGCTTGTTTCCTCCCGGGAGGCCCTTGTTGTATTCATTGTTCTGGTGGCAGCGACCATCTTTCTCACTGCGACCCTGCCCTATCCGCACTCTGCGTACGTCTTCATCATCATGCTCTACAGCTACGGTGTAGAAGTCTTTTATCAGGTCCAGAAACGAAACCAGCGGGTCCCTCTCGCACAGCTGGTCGGCCGTACCGATTTTGCCATGTTTCCGGTCGCCGGGTATCTGAGCATCGGAAATCCCGATATACTGGCCCTTTTTTATTTCCTGTTCTTTTACCCGTTTGCCCAGGCCCATCTCGGGGTAAATGATCTGATCGATGTCAAGAACGACAAGGCACGGGGGATGAATACGGTGACAACCCTGTACGGGCCTTTCGGAACGGCGATATGGATTGCGGGATTTACTGCCATCCATGTAGTGACCGCGCTCCTCTTCATGACTCGTCTGGGCTGGATAGGACGGGGAGGGATCGTTCTTGGGCTCTGCCTGCTCCTTGTGGCAAATGCAGCAATCAGTAAAGACAGGACTCCGGATACCGGTCTTGCAGTGCTTCCGCTCTTCCATGTCACCATGCTGATCTATGCCATCTCTATCGGCCTCGATGCATTCTTCTAACCCGGGGGAGGGCTCGCCAAGGAATTGAAAAAGGGGACTTATCCCAAGGTACGACGACCGTTTTTCCGGTGAGCGTCCCTTACCGTGCGTATGCCTCTACAAGGTCCCTTGCGGTGATGATCCCTGCCATGGTTTTCTTCTTCATGAGGACCAGCCTCCGGATGTGCTTTGATGCCATGGTCTTCGCCGCGGAATGGATGCTAATCCCGGCCGGGGCAGTGATCAGCGGCGATGAGGATGCCATGCTCACCGGAGCATCAAGGGGCCTTCCCCTGGCAAGGAAGGTCGTGAGGAGATCGCGTTCAGTGAATATCCCGATAGGCTTCTCGTCCCTGGTCACGATCAGACTGCCGATCCGCTCCCTCCCCATGATCCCTGCAGCCTCTTCCACAGTCTCATCCTCGCTGATGCTCTTCAGCTCCTTTGTCATGAATTCATCGACCACAAGGGTTGTCTCGGGAGCATCGGGCATCTCGCGGATAAGGTCCGATGCCGTGATTACCCCTGCAATATCCCCACACTGGAAGACTGCTAGCCTTCCCTTTCTCCGGATCATGGTCCGTGCCGCTTCCCGTATCTCCAGGTCGGGGCAGATCTTGATGAGCGGGTACGACATCACATGGCTGACCAGTGTCGTCCCTATACCAAGACCCCCTGCAAGAATCTTTGAGAGGAGGTCACGCTCAGTCACGATCCCGATCGGGGTGCCGTATTGCATGACGATCAGGCTCCCGATGTGTTTCTCACCCATCTGCTTCGCCGCATCCGCCATGATCGTATCGGGGGTTGTGGTGGCAACCTCCCTGCTCATGATATCCTCCACCTTCAAGTGGCGCTTGTATTCCTTGTAGGCACGGTCGAGTACACTCGGGAATTCAATACCAGGCTTTTCCGCTGCAACCATAGATACTCCCCATTGTGAGGATCAGCTCCAGATGTTTAAAGGTTTCGGAGGATCGGACACGCTCATCTGGCATGCCATTCCCTACTGAAACCAACATACCGCCCTATAAATGCAAAATATTTAAAATAAACGCTTAAATATTCGTTTAATCGGATAAAACCCAACGATTACCGGACCTTTAACGACCTTCATAGAATGCATTCAAGGGCATCTCTTTGTTACAACCGATGTGAATCCTGCCCCTGGAATTACCCTGGTACAGAACCGCAATAAAGAGAGATTTTTGAAATTAAGCGATTATATCAATATTCTCCATAGGGGTGGATATTATTTCTTATGGAAACTAGTTTGCGGGATCAAAATTGGGGAAACAGAGCCCAAAACGGGCTTATTTTGAAGGTGATCCTTATAAAGGAAATAACCTCTGTTTAAAACCGTTGTCACGGTTTTCACTCATCGAAACCTGGGAAATTGAGTCTTCAATAATTTGACAGGTAGTTTGGAAAAAGAGTGCTGCTATGGGGATTCGAACCCCAGTCTTCGGCGTGAAAGGCCGAAATGATTGGCCGGACTACACTATAGCAGCAACGTTGCTTTATCCTGTTAGATCTTCAACGTAAAAATAATTGTGGATATGGATGCCGGGGAGTATCACATATAGATTGGCGTCCCTTCGGTCTCGGTGACCGTCTTGAACGCTGCCATCAGCTGGCGGGTGACAGGGCCGGGCTTTCCGGTCCCGATTGACCTGCCGTCGATCAGGACAATCGGGGCAACCTCGGCAGCAGTGCCGGTCACGAACACCTCGTCGGCAGAATACATGTCGTAGTACCCGAGGTTCTGCTCCATGAGCGTGAGCCCGTGGGATTTTGCGATCTCGAGGACGACCGCACGGGTGATCCCACGGAGGTTGTTCAGGGTCGGCGGGGTGAAGATGACGCCGTTTTTCACGACGAATATGTTGTCTCCCGAGCCTTCCGCGATATACCCGTTGGTATCAAAGAAGATTGCCTCGTCGCCACCTTTGTAGTTTGCCTCGATCTTTGCCAGGATGTTGTTCAGGTAGTTCAGGCTCTTGACATTCGGCGGGAGTGCATCGGCTGGGTTCCTCCTGACCGAGACCGTGATTGCCTTGAGGCCCTTCTCGTAGAGCTCTCCGTACATCGCTCCCCATTCGACCGCGATCACGATCACCGAGGCCTTCGGGCACTTCCGCGGGTCAAGACCGAGGTCTCCGACACCCCGTGAGACAAGAGGCCGGATATACCCGTTCGAGAGCTGGTTTCTCCTAAGCACTTCGAGGATGATCTCTCCCATCTCCTGCTTTGAGATCGGGACCGTGAGGTCAATTGTCCGTGCTGAGTCATACAACCGGTCGAGATGCTCCTGGAGCCGGAAAACCCTGCCGTTATACGCCCGGATTCCCTCAAAGACCCCGTCCCCGTAGAGGAATCCATGGTCAAAGACAGAGATGCGTGCCTCCTCCTTTGGCAGATACTTCCCGTCAATATAGATGATCATACCTGCTAGATTTGGAAGTACTAGTATTTTTTACCTGCTGGTTATCCCCGGGCACGAGCCCTGCAGGACGCGATAAAAGAAGCAAACATGCCCCGGCTGCTTACCGGGTGGAGATGGGTGTAACTCCCGATGGTGTTGTCCCGGACCGCACCATCGAGCTGCCCCCTGATACCTTTACCCCGTGAGAGCAGGTAGGAGAAACGGGTATCCTCCGGGAGATTCACGTCCGAGTAATGGAACTCGTGGCCCCTGAAGTGACCACCCCCAAGAGGGCTTTTCCCATGGCTCTCCCCTTCAACGTAACTTACGATACGCCGTGCCGGCATAATCGTCTCACCTTCAAAGACCCCGCACATCCGGCAGGACACCTCGTGGTCTGATCCCTGCCACCCGGCCTTCGTCCGTATCGCGCCGGTGAGGTACATCAGGCCACCACATTCGGCATAGACAGGGACCCCTTCGCGTGACCGCTCGCAGACCGCCTCCCTCATCCTGTCATTGGCTTCCAGTTCATGCAGGAACAGTTCCGGGTATCCCCCGCCAAAGATATACCCGTCAGCCTCAGGGAGCTGGTCGTGGATCGGGCTGAAGGTGATGACTTCCGCACCCTCAGAGTTGAGGATATCAAAGAGATCTGCATAATAGAAATTGAACGCCTCATCAAGTGCAACCGCGATAGTCGTATCGTGAGCATCCGCAGGCTGGAACAAGGGATCCGTAGCGGGAAGTGTGGTAACAGGAACGGCCAGGTCGAGCAGGGCCTCGAGATCGATGTGATCCCCGACCATCGCGGTGACATCCTCGATCCGTTTGAGGAAGGACGGGGCAGTTTTTCCCTCGAGGTAGGGAACCAGCCCCAGGTGCCGCATCGCGAGCTCCATAGCAGGCTGGCGCGGGACCGCCCCGATGACCGGGATCCCGCAGTGGTGTTCTATCGCCTCGGTGGCTTTCCGGATATGCTGTGGCCCGGAGACATTGTTCAGGATGATCCCCCTGATATCGATTTCAGGGTCGAACGACTGGAATCCCCTTACAATCGCTGCAGCGCTTCTGGTGATACTCCGTGCGCTCACGACCAGCACGACCGGTATTTTGAGGAGCTTTGCCACGGCTGCACTGCTCCCGGTATCCCCAAGCGACTCTGCCCCCTCGTAAAGACCCCTGACGCCCTCGACCAGGCCCATCTCGGCCCCGCGCATCCCGTGGGCAAAGATCCGGGCAAGATCTTCCTGGGCCATCACGAACGTATCCAGATTCCGGCAGGGACGGCCTGTAACCCCGGTAAGATAGGAGGGATCGATATAGTCCATCCCCACCTTGAAGGTCTGGACCGTCAGCTCCCGGGAGAGCAGGGCAGCGATCGCAAGGCTGATACTGGTCTTTCCGCTCCCCGAACGATCCCCGGAGACCATCAGGGCCCGCATGACATGCTCCGGAGGACCGCACCAAACTCGCTCTCGACAATTTTCTTGACTCCGAGGGTCTTGGGATGAAGATCCACCTCTACCACCACATAACGGTGCCCGAGGTCACGGAGCGGCTCGACCTGGCGGGGCCCGTTCGTGATCGAGATGCACTCGATACCGTCAATATACTCCCCGGGGATAGCGTGCGGTACCCCGACGATCAGGGCAAACTCCGGGTCCAGCTCCGCAATGCGCTGTCCGACGGCATCCCCGTTGGCGCCATACTCATCGAGGGCCCCGAGCAGTTCGGGTTCCACCCCGCGCCCCGTCATCCCGGTGAGGATCCGGCGGGCATCCTCCCGCACCTTCGGAAGCCCGCGGGACTCAAGGTTTGCAATATAGGTAATATCGGCGCAGGGGCAGGTATCATGGAGTGCCAGGAGTTCATCGGCAAACATGTAGGCGGTCTCCTTCTTGGCGTTCATAATCGCAACACCCCTCTCCCCCGATTCTGCAAGCCTGGCAAGTCTGCTTGCGACCAGGTGCTTGAGATCCCCTCGTGACGGCTCGATGTAGGGTTTGCAGGCGGCTCCCCGGAGGCGTTCCACCTCGTTTGCCTTGCCGAGCAGGTACTTCTGTCGTTCGAGTTCATCAGTCGAGATCCATCCCGCTTCGGCAGCCGGTTCGAGCGTGGCGATCACCCCTTCAATGTTCTCGGGGTATCCCGCATGGATCTCGATTGCGATCGTAGGCGTTGAGACTCCTGACAGCACAACGGCTGATTTGAGATCCTCTCCGATGATCATTGAGACACAGGTTCCCACCACCGCCATCCGGTGCGGGTGAAACTGCTCTTCTGCATATTGGAGGACACGTTCGAGCGGCTCCTGGCCTCCAAAGATGAACTCGTGGTCGGCAAGCGAGGTGGTCAGTACCCGCATTCCGTCCTCTTCAAGGAGACGGGCATGCTTGAACGAGCATCCCGACGGCCCGTGAAGCACGGCTACATCGACCTCAAGATCGCGGGCCGTGTAGAGGGCGGCGACGATCGAGCTCGGCCTTGGCTGCATGTATTTCATGTCTTCTCTTTACCTCCAGCACTTTACGGAAAGGACTATACTTCCCCGATTTGTCACGGATCGTGCGAGTGCTGCCCCCTCTGCAAGAGATCCGGCATGGAGGAACGGGATACCCTTACATCCATGTTCTTCCCCGATTCCCGCATATTCCTCGCCAACCACGATCACACTCGCAGGACGGATCTCACCGATCACGGTCAGGATATCCTCCCTTGGAAATCCCTCACATACCGCACCGGTCTCCTTTCCGATGACAAGCGTGATCTCTTCCTGGCCTGTGACCTTCCTAGCGTACTGAGCTGCAGAGCGGGTGGTGAAGGCATTGGTCCCTGAATTGGAATTGTCAACGATCCGGACTGCTCCTTCGGATGATACGGACATCCTGCCCGGAATAGCCGGAAACGATGCGAGCCGTGCAGGGTCGCCTCCAAGATCGCAACCGGCAGCGGCAGCGAGCAGCAACGATATCCGGTAACTCTCAAGTGAGAGGAGTGGAGATAGAAAGGTCCCGGTTCTTCCCCCGCACTTATACCTGCAGGTCTCCCCTTCTGGAACAGCCAGCGACTCCACGTGGACCGCCCCAGGGGCATCAACTCCTGGTGCAACGAGAAGATGGGGCAGTCGCTGCCCGGAACGGACCTTCTCGGTGAGGGCATGCCGTTTCCCGCCGGCAACCATGTAATCCTCCGGAGATGTGATGATCCCGTAATCTCCTGCGCCCGTGCAGCCAAGGGAGACCTCGCTGATACACCAGCCGCCAATCCGCGAAGCCTCTTCTGCCGCCGGAATCAGGGATGCCGGTGTGATGCTCTTCTTCCAGATCCGCTCCTTTCCCGGAAAACGGTAGGTTCCCATTGAGGTATGGAGGACACCTGGGCCTTCCATGACATGGGCAAGTGCGCAGGCGGTGGTGGTTTTGCCCCTGGCTCCCGTGATCTCGACAAGGGGTGCAGGCCGGTCCTTTCCGATGATCCACCTGACCGCGTCATGGTGAGAGATTACGGGGACCGTGAGCGACTGGAGAAGCGTGTGCCCAGGATCAAGGTGAACCGGTGCAACCGCCAGGTCATATACCCGCTCTGCTGCAGTTGCGGCATCGATCCCCGACTTTCCCCGATAAATGTCGATCACGTCTGTGAAATGTCCCCTGCCGTTCAGGTATCTGGCGATATCAAGACCACCATGGATCGTATCGATGACAAGCACTCGCATGAAGGATTACAGGCTTGAGAGCACCCTTTCCGCATTCTTTACCATCAGGTCAGCGAGGAGTGGATCGCTGCCGATGGGATCAGCGTAGAGGAGCGGAATCGTCTTTCCGTTCAGTGCAAACTGCCCCTTCATCTCTCCCTGCGAAAGCCCGATGATCTCCGGGATATCCTGCAGGATATGCACGCCCTTTGCAAGGAACAGGGGAACGACCACGAGCACATCGATCGATTCCTTCCGGAACGCGTCCATCGAATCCTTGATAGACGGGGTGTTCATGTTCATAAAACCGCACTTCACGACAAAATCCGGGTATCTGCGGGCAATATGTCCGGCAGTCTCTTCAACAAGTTCCTTATTGTATGGGAGTTTGCTTCCATGGCCCACAAGGAGGATGCCCTTCTTACTCATATGCTATTACGTTGTACTGATGCACGTAAAACAATTACCAATTTCTCTCTCCGGAAGCCATCAGGCGGAGCGCCCGTGCAGAATCTTCCCGTACGGATGAGCGGGTGAAAGAAGTGGGGATTTTGTATAGTTCTTCCGGTTTATTTTTAAGGTATTCAAACGATTTATAATCCCATAGAATGGATCATCTACTGCACTCTATAATTTTCGTACCTGTTCAGCGTGTTACATATGGAAAATAATGAGTATTTCCGAAAGTTTGGAATCATCCTCAACCGGAAGGTGGTAAAGACCCCCATTGCCATAGCATCCATGGCCGGGATGGTGGATGCCCGGTATGTGCTTGAGCGGCAAGCGCATATCGGTGCCGCATTTATCGGGGGGTACTCCATCGATGAAAAGACTCTCGCAGCCAGCCATGAGATTGCCGCAAAAGGGAGAAAGGAGTTCCTCTGTGATGATCCACTGAAGGAACTTGGCGAGCAGGTCCGGCTGCTCCGCAGGAGTGATGTCGTGACCGGGGTCAATATTAGGGGCAGCAGCCCGGACTCCTTCAGGGAGGCTGCAGTGGAGCTGGGAGACGAGGTGATCTACGAGATTGATGCCCATTGCCGCCAGGAGCCGATGAACCGGGCAGGGGTCGGCGAATACTACCTGCATCACCCAGACGAACTCGTCCGTTGCGTGCAGGCACTCAAGTCCGAAGGAGTCTTTGTCTCAGTCAAGATCAGGGCAGGGATCCATCCAAATGATGCAGCCCTGGCACAGACACTCTGGAAGGCCGGTGCTGATATCCTTCATGTCGATCTCATGGACCTCGGATATCAGAAGATCCGGCAGATGCGGAACAACTGCCCCATCTTCATCATTGCCAATAACTCGATGCATACCTTCGAACGGATGAAAGAGATGCTCTCCCATGGTGCAGACATGGTCTCACTCGCGCGGAAGTCTGATGAGCGGACACTTGGAGGCCTGGATGCCGCAATATCCCGTTATGCCGATGAGCATGGCTGGTACAATTCACCAAAACAACTCTGCAGGGGAGGTGATCTTCGCTCCCTTGCGTTTTGCTGCATGCCGGTCAAGAACTGCCCCCTGATACCGACACTAGATAAGATTGGAGTGACGAGGGAGGAATACATGGGATTAAAGCAGGAATATGTCCATGGCACCCCTCTTGCCGAAGGGAAACAGACCTGTTTTGGCAGCCTCGCCTGGTGCTGCAAGGACTCCTCGCCCTGCATGTTCCGCGATCTCACGATACGACAGGCAGGCCTTACCAACAGTGAGTACATGCGGAAAAAGCGGGAACTTTCCGATAAATTGATGCACTGGCTGTTTTATGAACGGGCAACCGATGACGCGTGCTGACCGTGCGCAACTTGCAATGATGCTCGAGGTCTGCGCGTTCCCAAAACCAGGAAACGTGGACCGGTGCCATGACTATGCAGAAACACGGCTCGAACATTTCCTTGCCTCGACCATCCTTTCGCGCCGGGCACTCGAGAAGGCCGAGCGGGGGGAGGGGTGTATCGGAGAACTTATCCTTGATGCGGTAGAGCGTACAAACGTTCATTCGGGAGGAAATACCCATTTCGGGGCTTTTATCCTGTTGATCCCCCTCATCTGCGGAGGGGATATCCCGGGTGCCTGCCGTATCGTTTCAGAGACAACGGTGGACGATGCCATACTCTTTTACAAGGCTTTTGGAAAGACCCGTGTCAGGGTGCTGAAGGACGATGAACTTGACGTGAACGATCCGGGGGCTGTCGATGAACTCAAAGAACGCCGGATGACGTTGTATGATGTCATGCTGTACTCTGCCAGAAACGACATGGTTGCCCGTGAATGGATCAACGGATTTGCCCTGACCCGGCGTGGGGCCGATCTGCTGCAATCCTATGACGGGGGATGCGGTGCCGTGGTGGGGACCTTCATGGATCTGCTCTCAACCGAACCGGATACCTTCATCATCAAGAAGCACGGCCGTGATATCGCCTGGGAGGTCATGAAGAAGGCAAGGGAGGTGAGGGAAGGGACCCGTGACATCGTCCGGTTCGACCAGGAATTGATCGACGCCGGGATCAATCCCGGATCAATCGCAGATATTATCCTTGCCTCCCTCTATATCGCTCTGGGTGAAGGATGGCAATGGGACTGTTAAGAGAGGGGATTAACGAGGTGATTGCCACCACCTACCAGAATGCGGCACCTATGGGCCTCATTTACCGGAACCAGGTGGTCAGGATGGTGGTATTCCGCGGCAGCCATACCGCTGAACGGATAAGGAAGCATGGCTGGGTGGTGGCAAATTTCATCTATGACCCGGTCGTGTATGTGAAGACAGCGTTTGAAGATCTACCTCAAGAAGATTTTGTCGGTGAGCAGGTGGGGGAGATCTTCGTCCAGCGACTCTCAGGAGCGGAAGCCTGGGCGGCCTACCATGCCGAGGTGGACCAGGAGACCGACGAGGCACTGATAGTTACCCTCTCCCTTCTGGAAGAGAAGATCGCTACTCTGGCTCTTCATCCTATCAATCGTGGTTTTAACAGTATCATCGATGCGACCGTTCATGCAACCCGGTTCCAGCAGTCCCGCGACCACCGGCTGCACGACCTGATCCGGCACCATGCGTCACTGGTCCGGAGATGCGGCGGAGCACGCGAGCTGGAAGCCCTCGATCTCCTCTACACCTACCTGGATTTCGGGAACGAGGAGTAAACATTCACCTATCACTTTGTTGCAGGTTACTCCGATTGTTCTGAAAGCGATGGAATGGGGTAGTACTCCCTTTCAGTTGTGCTGGTGGGACAGGGGATCAGGGGCTCAAGGAGGAGGATACCTGACTCTGCAGCCCGGATACCACGCAAGCCACCGTTTTTCAGGAAAAAAAGGAGCGATGACCTTTGTTTTTAACACACCCTCGGGACAGGATCTCCGACTGGAGGCTCGATGAACCGTTCGCCCCCCACGGCGGTCTCCATGATGACGTGTGCCCCCTCAATGACCCTCCCGATAATTGCAGCATCATGACCATAGTGGTGTGACCGGATCGCCGCGAGTATCGTCTCAGCATCCTCTGCAGGGACCCCCACGACGACTTTCCCCTCGTTTGCGACCTGGAGCGGATCGATCCCAAGCATCATCGAAGCGCTCCTTACGCTCTTTCTGACAGGTACTGCCGCCTCGTCAATGCGGATCGAGACCCTGCTCTTCCTTGCCATCTCATTGATCGCACTGGCAAAACCCCCACGGGTGGGATCCTTCATCGCATGGATGGTCCCTGCCTCAAGGGCGCCGGATACCAGGCCCCAGAGAGGGGCGACATCGGACCTTATCTGTTCTCCGAATGACAGTCCTGCCCGTTCTGCCATGATGGCAAGCCCATGGTCCCCAAGCGTACCGCTCACGATGATCACGTCGCCCGGGAGAAGCCCCGAGTCCCGGACAACCGTGCCGGCGATTCCTATCCCCGCCGTGTTAATTGCAATTCCATCAAGGGCTCCCTTCTCGAGCACCTTCGTATCCCCGGTCACCAGATTAGCTCCACATTCCCCGAGGGCAGTATCCATCGAAGAGACGATCCGTTCGAGGTCCGACACCTCAAAACCCTCCTCGATGATCATGCCGCAGGAGAGCGCAAGCGGTCTTCCCCCCATCATTGCCAGGTCATTGACCGTCCCGCAGATCGAGATCCGGCCGATATCCCCGCCGGGAAAAAAGATGGGACGGACCACGTGGGAATCGGTGGTAAAAACGATATTCATCCCGTTTACCGGGATGACGGCCCCGTCGTCAAGCGCTTCAAGGCCGATTCCTCCGGCATTGTTGTGCTCGATCCTTGTCAGGACCTGGAGGAGTTCCCCCATCACTTCCCCTCCTGCCCCATGCATCAGACTGACTTTCATCTACTCATCCACCTCTATCTCAATATGGGTGACGACTATCTCCCTTCCCTGCACCAGCTCGGGGAGTGCCCCGCAGCCAGGGCAGACAAATTTTTCAGTTCCATGGTACCCGCAGGTGCAGCGTGTTTCGGGAGGGACCAGCGTACTCTCAAGGACGGCTCCCCTCAAAACCGGATCGTCCTCGATGAGGGTGTCGAACAGGAATTGTACCTGTTCGGGATTGACCATCGACATCTCTCCAATGTCAACGCACACTTTTTTCACCTCCCTGGCATGGTAATCCAGGGCAGTCTTCTGTGCCGTCCTGAAAATATCGTATGCAATACTAAACTCGTGCATGATCTCAACCGGATATGGTCAAAGAGGACATTCCCAAGCCGTGCCTCGTGTATTGCATCGGGAGAGTTCCGGTGCGGAAATGGCAGGAGGGCAGTATTCCTGTACAGTTCTGCCCGAACCGCAATAAATGATCGCATAGTGCTGGTTTACCTACGCCGTGGAATTCTTCATATAGTCCTGTTTTCAAAGTAAGTAGCGGCGAAGGTACCCTCTCATGCTGGATTTTTTGATGCATATCGACCAGAACCTCCCCTCTCTTATTACCGCATTCGGTCCGGGTGCCTATTTCATCCTCTTCCTGATCATCCTGCTCGAGACAGGGTGTATCCTTACCGTCTTTTTACCGGGAGACTCGCTCCTTTTTATAGCGGGTGCCGGGGCCGCCTCGGGGCTCTTTACCTTCTCATGGCTCATCATCATTTTTTTCCTGGCCGCGATATCGGGCGATCTCCTGAACTACTGGTTAGGGCACCATATCGGGCTGAAGGTCTTCCGGGAACGGTTCCCTGACCTTGTAAAGAAAGAGTATATCGAGCGGACAAGCCGGTATTTTGAGCGGTTCGGGAAAAAGACGATCTTTGTCGGGAGGTTCATCCCAGTGGTCAGGACGTTTGCACCCTTCCTTGCCGGTATCGGTACCATGGACTACCGGGATTTTCTGCTCTACAACATCCTCTCGGCCTTCTGCTGGTCCGTGGTAATCACTGGTGCGGGGTACCTCCTCGGCTCGATACCTTGGATACAGGAGCATATCGGTCTGATCATCCTGATCACCATTGCGTTCATCCTGGTGACGATCATCGTGATCGTGCTGGCTTCGGCCCATGGGCTGTGGATGGCAAAGAGAAGAGAAGAGAAAGAAGGATGAAATCCCCCGGGAACACAGCCCCCGCACGATAGCGGTGCTACCTGGCGTGGCTGATTATGAGCCCCTTGTTATCGATCTTTGTTTCGACGGTGATAGACAGTCCGATTTTTTCGACGATAGCTTCGACAAATGCCCGGTCTTTTTCGGTGATGATGGCAATCGAAGGACCGACCGAGCTCATACCGACGAACTCGAGACCTGCTTCACGGAGCTGGCTCATGTAATGATAGATCTCGAAACTGTGGTGTTCCACTTCGGCACGTTTCGATCCCCGGAACTCGATCTCCCAGATGATATTGCCGATCCGCTTCAGGTTATCATCCTCGAGGGCTGGGATCATGTCCATAAGCATGAGGTACGCCTTCAATTCCCTGTCGCGGTAGTCAAGGACCCTTGCCTTGTTCATCAGGAGGTCGAACTCCTTGGTTCCTGCCGATGAGATACCGCTTGGGGGGATAACCACAAAGACATTTTTTCCCTCTGCGAAAGGATGGTGGTAGGCCAGTGTCAGCTCATCGCCCATGATTGCCATCCCGCCATAGGTACTGACGGCTGGTCCGACACCTGTCTCGAAGGCAAATGCAATCGTCTCGCCGGCAGTCTCCTCGACGTAATTGTTTCCGACCAACTTCCGGAGCTGATCTGAAGTGAGAGGAGATCCGACCGCGTAGTTGAGTGCGTTCGCAAGCGAGATCATGACCGTACTTGTCGAACCGAGCCCGACATGCTGGTGCTGGTGATCCCGGGCACGAATCCGGAATCCTCCCTTGTAGCCGGTCACTGCCTTGAATACCTCCACAAAGTGCCGGATGATGCCTTCACGTGAATAATCAATTTCAATTCCCGATTCCGTACAGGAGACATCGACACTGCAGTAAAGCTGGAGGGCAAATCCCAGCCCGCCGCCTCCCGCCCGTCCCGGTGCAAACCGGTTCATGTCAAAAACGGTCAGGTGGATCCGTGCAGGTGAACGGACGGTCACCGTGCCTTTTACGGGGGTGAGGGGATAGGAACGTTCGAGCCCGAGTGTCCGGATATTCTCTCCGGGATGAAACGAGATGAATTCGTATTCAACGAGATCGAGGTCTCCTCCCCGTATTTTCATGATAGCCATCTTCATTACTCTCCTTTCCAGTGAACGATTAGGATCGATCAGGGATTATGTTTCCTGTAGCTCCCGGGGGTCTTAAGTATGTTCCTCAACGAACCATCCCTGATAATGCCTCCACTTTGGCCCTCCCTACTGCCTTGTTCTGCCGGATCAGGAATCCGGGTACTTATCATCCGTACTATAGGAACAATGAGATGATCAGGTAGCCGAACCATGAGAGGGCAAATGCCAGAGGGATCGTCACTACCCATGCCTCCATCATATTGCGGACAACCTCCCATTTTACTGCTTTCACCCCGCGTGTTGCCCCGACTCCGGCAATTGATCCACTCATCACCTGTGTTGATGAGACCGGGATCCCGAACATCGTGACCATCGCAAGGACTCCACCCCCTGAAGTCGCTGCACAAAAACCCTGGTATGGCCGGATCTTCGTTATCTCTTTTGCCAGCTTGTTGATCACCTTCCAGCCACCGAAACTCGTGCCAAGGGCTATCGCAGCTGCAGAGAGGATAACCACCCATCGGGGTACCATGAACGAAGGGATAAGTCCACCTGCAAGCAGCAGGGCACAGATAACACCGACAGCATGCTGCCCGTCGTTGGCCCCATGTCCGGCTGCCTGGAACAGGCTTGCGACGACCTGCAGCGGCTGGAAAATCCGCCTCATCCGGTTCTGCCGGGAATAGCGGAACAGGTGGGAGACCAGAAGATCGAAGAGAAACGCAGCCGTAAACCCTATTATCGGCGAGATAAGGATGAAGACAATAATGGCAAGGATCCCGGAAAGAACCAGGATCCCCGCACCGATCATGAGGGGGATCGTGACCGAGATGCCAAACAGCACTCCAAGCACTACGGCAGGTTTGATTCCTTCTCCCAGATGATGAGCCAGGATCCCGAGAATTAGAACCCCGATCCCAGCTCCGATCAGGGAAAAGAGGGCAAGATCCTGTACCATCTCCGCCGGGGGCAGGATGAGGGCCGAAAGACCCGCAGCTGCCACCCCTGTCCCCAGTATCCCCCCGATGAGGGCATGGCTGCTGGAAACAGGCAGCCCGATATGGGTGGCAAAAAAGATGAGAAGGATAGAGACAAGCATCGCAACCACGAGGGACAAGGGGGTCATTGCATCCGGGGTTACAAGCGCCGTCCCAATGGTTGCAGCGACGGCGGTGGTGAACACAAACGGGCCGATGAAATTGGCAATTGCTGAGGAGATGCTGGCTTTCCAGGGCGAGAGCGCTCTCGTTTCAACGACCGTAGCAATGGAATGTGATGCATCATTCAGGCCATTCACGAAGTTGAGCAGAAGGGCCAGAGTGATACCAGCGATGATCAGGAGATCCATCACGATCAGGTGTGGTTCCTGGAGATGTCGGTGAGGGCGTGCCCGACATCGTTATATTTCTCCATCACCTTGGCCATCCCCTCGTAGATATCCTTGAGCTTGATGATGAGGAGAAGGTCGTTGGTGCGGAACAGCTCGATAACTGCCCTTGAGAGGAGCTCAGTGGATACATTATAGAGCCGGTTGATCTCCCGTGCGTGCTGTTCGATCTCTTCTGCTCTCTTCATCGTGGCAAGGTCCTCCAGTCCGTGCGTGATCTCGGTGCTCGACAGGAGGATCAGGTAGGAGAATTCCTTGAGAAGCTCGGTTGACTGTGGTATCCCGTAGTTGCAGAGCTGGTGGGTAACCCAATCGATACGATCGAGCACATCATCAAGAGCAGGGGCAAGGCGGGCGATCTCCTCTGGTTCAAGTGGCGTGATCAGTGAATCATTCAGCCTCTCATAGGTCTGCCTGGTGATCTCATCGGCCGCATGTTCGATCTGCCGGACTTTCTGCCCTTTTTCGGTTCCTTCCGGCAGTTGATGCGTTATTTCGTTCAGAATCTCTGATGCTTCAGCGATCTTCTTGGCCATCTCCTTGAAGAGGGTAAAAAAGACTTTATCTTCAGGAAGAATCAGGTCCCGGATGCGCATAGATACTCTATCCTACTACGCTGAAACAGAAAAAAGTGGTGGGGCCGTATGGCAGCGGTTTACCGGAATAAGGCAGGTGAAGGGTAGAGGGGCAGCCGGTCACACCTGCCTGTCGAAGAATATGTTCTTGCCGGTGACGCTTACGGGAATCCCGTAGGCAACACTGCACCCATCCATCCATCCAAGGGACAGGCTTGCGACTCCTGCAGTATACATGATCCTGTTGTCCAGGTTGAGGAGGGACGCGGTCTTTGCCGCAGACCCAAGAGCGATACCGAGATCAGCCATCTTGATGACACAGTTTGGTCCAAGGAATGGCAATCCCTTCACAAGCGATCTCTCCCGGGCTGCCTCCATGTCGGCACAGGACTCATAACCGCACCCATGGCAGTTAAGACCAAGCGTCTCCCGCCCCCGCGCCCCGATGAGGAGACATGCGTCAGATGAGGCGATGTTCTTTCCATCACGGGTGAAAAATGGCTTGGCGTTCTCCTCTCCATACCGGATCATCTCGCGGACAAGTTCCGGGAGATCGGCCTTGTGGACCGTTCGCATCACAAGCGAATCCTTCCCCTTCCCTTTCGGTGCAGTCCTTGCTGATACCGCCATCAGCGAGACTGCAAGCCGGACAGCTTCATTGGTATCGTTCATGATCGTAGTAGGTGTCCGGGCAGTGAAAAGATAACCGGTCACGTCATGTCGTCCCGGCTATCCAGAAAATGATGTAAGCCCACGGTTATTGAAGAAAACCCGTGGGGTGGGTGAAAAACTGATACCGGGCGGCTTATGGCAGAAAATGAGATCAGCACCATTACCAAAAAACAAAGCAGGCTGTCACCTGGATATCCTCCCATTCCGTTGTGTCAATGATATCCATTACCGGTTGTCATTGTGCCGTTATAGAAACCGTTATACCGGCCCGGGAATCACGTCCTATAAGAACGAAGCCATTGACCGTCCATCCTTCCGTTGGCCTCCTATCACGCGGGGATAACCCGGGTTTTACTCTAATGCAGGCTTATGAATGATGCAATGGCTACAGGAGGAGACTCTACCATGACTGTACGTGAGCTGGTACCCGATGTCTACTGGATCGGGGCGATAGACTGGAACCGGAGACTTTTTGACTCCCTGATTCCGTTGCCGGAAGGCACAAGTTACAATGCATACCTTGTAAAAGGAAGTGAGAAGACCGCCCTTATCGATACCGTCGATCCGACAAAGGAATTCGAGTACGTCTGCAATCTGATCAGGCTCGGGGTGGAAAAGGTCGATTATATTATCGTCAACCACGCAGAGCAGGATCACTCGGGATCGCTTCCCATGGCTGCCGAGCTCTTCCCGGGAGCCAGCATTGTGGTCAGTGAGAAATGTAAAGATCTTGTCGTGAGTCTCCTGGAGATCGCACCGGAACGGTGCATCGTGGTGAAGGACAGGGACACGCTCTCGCTAGGAAACAAGACCCTGGAATTCATCATGGCACCCTGGGTACACTGGCCGGAGACCATGCTGACCTATCTCAGAGAGGATAAAATTCTCTTCCCCTGTGACCTTTTCGGATCCCATCTCGCAACGAGCGATCTGTTTGTCAACGATATGACAGAGGTGTTTCACGCGGCAAAACGGTACTATGCCGAGATCATGATGCCCTTCCGGATGCAGATCCGGGAACACATGAAGAAGATTGCGGACCTTGAGATCGGGATGATCGCACCCAGCCATGGTCCCCTGTACCGACCCCCTGATCCGATCCTCACCCTCTATAAAGAGTGGATCTCTGATGAAGTGAAGAACGTAGTGGTCATCCCGTACGCGAGCATGCACGGCAGCACCGAGAAGATGGTTCTTCACCTGGCCGGGGCACTCATCGATCATGGGATTACGGTCAAACCATTCGACCTGACAAAAACGGACCTTGGCGAACTCGCTGCATCCCTCGTTGATTCGGCGACCATCGTCCTCGGGACCCCAACCCTCCTCTTCGGACCGCACCCGCTTGTCGCGAACGCAGCATTCATCACCAACCTGATCAGGCCGAAGGCAAAGTTTGCAACGGTTATCGGCTCGTACGGATGGGGTGGAAAGACGGTGGAGTCTCTGAAGGTTATGCTGAACCACCTCTCTGTTGAGATCCTCGATCCTGTCTATGTGAAGGGTGCCCCCGACTCTGCCAGCCTCCGCAAACTGGAAGCCCTTGCCGACCGGATTGCCGGAAAACACCGGGAAGCCGGCATTCTGAAGGAGTAATCCCCCAAAACCATGAGCGCGCAAAGATTCCGGAGACTCTGCAATCCGGTCATCCCCGCATCGATCAGCCACAGGAGGTGCCAGGGGCTATGAACGGCCAACTCTCATTCAGGGAAGCGGTATCCCGTCTGGGTGGGGTGTATATCCTCGGTGTTGCAGGAGATTCCGGATCCGGAAAGACCCGTTTCACCCAGTCGATCCGGCACCTGCTGGGGGATGAGCTCGTCTCGACCATCACCCTCGATGACTATCATCTCCTCGACCGGGAACAGCGAAAGGAACGAAATATCACTCCGCTCGCGCCCGAGGCAAATGACCTTGGGGGACTCGAAGAGGATCTGGCTGCCATGAAGAGGGGAATACCGATCGAGAAGATGGTATACAATCATTCGACCGGGACCCTGGTAGGTCCTGTCCTCTTCAAACCCTCAAAAATCGTGATCCTCGAAGGATTACATACGCTGTACACCGAGACGTTACGATCATTAATCGATTTCTCCCTCTACGTTGACCCTGCCGACGATGTAAAAAAGGAATGGAAATTAAAAAGGGATATGGAGAAGCGCGGCTATACCCGGCACGAAGTGATCGAGGAGATCCAGAAGAGGCAGGAAGACTACGACCGGTATATCGCACCCCAGAAGGAGTATGCTGATGCATTGATCCAGATCGCTTTCTCCCGTTATGGACGGGATCTCGGGTGGCAGAAGAACATCTATGAGACCACCCTCTCCCAGATCCCAATCAGCGATGAACTCCCGGGGGCTGACCTGGCACTGAACCTCCCGGCCCTGATGACACTTGTTCCCGGTCAGTTCTCCCTCCATTATTCTCGTAAGGATTATGGCGGAAAGACCATGGCCTCGCTCACCTTCGATGGAGAATTTGATTGTCATTTTATATTGGGCCTCCGCGATCTCTTTTCAGGAGAAGCAGGGGTAAGCCCATGCCAGATCCTGGGAGAACAGGAGATGCTTACCGCCCCCGATATAGTGCGGGCGCTGCTGGCATGGAGAATAATCCAGGAAATTATCCTGGAGGGATGACAGGAAAGAAACCGGAAAGCCACGCGAAAAAGATAATCTCTTTAAAAATATCATTTTGTTACCATGGGCCGGATCCGGTATTTTTCCACCGTTCTCGCTGAACTAGGGGGAATGCTCGAATACATCGGCCCGATGACTGCGGTTCCCCTTCTTGTTGCTGCCGTTTTCAGGGAATATTCGGTCTTCCTTCCCATGGCTGCCGTACCGGCAACACTCCTTGTGCTGGGTCTCCTGCTGAACCATCTTCCAAAGAGAAAAGAGGATATCAGGCTCTCATCGGCCTTCTGTTCGGTGGCACTGGTCTGGCTCGTCTTTGCGCTTGTCAGCACCATACCTTTCATCCTCGTCCTTGATCTGTCCCTTACCGATGCCCTGTTTGAGACCATGGCCGGCTGGACAGGTACCGGATTTTCCCTTATGCAATCGTCCGGATACATCCCTGAAACGCTGCTGTTCTGGAGGACATTCATGCAATGGATTGGCGGGCTAGGGGTTATTGCCCTCTCCATCACCATTGCAAGCCGTGGAGGTCTGATACAATCCCCCCTTTTCCGATCCGACAGCAGGAGTGAAAGGATCCTGCCAGGGGTGATTACCACAGGTAAGGAGATCTGGGCAGTCTACGTCTTTCTCACCCTGGTCAGTGCAGGAGTGATATTGATAGCGGGGATCCCCCTTTATGAAGCGATCACCCTCTCTCTCACCACCATCTCAACCGGGGGGTACCTCCCTCTTGAGGGGGGGCTGGCTGTATACAACAGCACGCTCCTTGAATATCTTCTCATCCCGGTAATGATTGTCGGCGCGACACCGTTTACCCTGTATTATATCTCCTACCGGAAACGGAAACTCTCCCTCTTTGGAAACGAGCAGGTCAAACTGCTCCTTCTCTTCCTTGCGGCAGGATCAGCGATCGTTATTGCAGATCTGTACTATTTGAACAGCCTTTCGCTCACCGAGGCAGTAAGGCAGGGTCTTTTTGTCACCGCAGCGGCTCTCAGCACGACCGGATACCCTGGCCAGCACCTCCAGTTGTTTCCCAGCGTCACTATCGTATTTCTCATGCTCCTGATGTTCATAGGGGGTTCTTCCGAGAGCAGTGCCGGGGGAGTCAAGCTCTCCCGTATCGCAATAGGATACCGGGGAATTCTCTGGTGGTTCAAAAGGGTCTTTGTCCGGGCAAAAGTCCTGGTTCCATTCTTGTATGGCGGAGTAAAAGTCCCTGAAAGCGTGGCTGAACCTGAGTTGTCCAAAAATATGCTGGTCATTATCCTGTCAGTGCTGACGGTATTCGTAGCAACGATGGTTGTTCTCCAGTTTCATCTTATCTCCCTTGATGTGACCAATCTGGTCTTTGATATTGTATCTGCATTGAGCTCATGCGGACTTTCAGCAGGCTACGTTGCTCCGGGAATGCCTTTTGTCTCAAAATGGGTCTTCATCTTTGTCATGTGGATCGGACGGCTCGAAGTAATTCCAGTCATTGTTCTGCTCCTCGGAATCTTCCGTGCCGGGGACTGAGCCGGACTCAAGTAAAATGGTGTAAACTTCAGAATACCTAATATAAAATACAGACTAAGATCTGGTGATGAAACAGATCGCCCTGTACGGAAAAGGGGGTATCGGTAAATCCACCACCTCCACAAATATCTCTGCAGCCCTTTCCGGGATGGGGCTTGATATTCTCCAGATAGGATGTGATCCGAAACGTGACAGCACCCGGATGCTGATGCATGGCAGGCTGATTCCCACGGTCATGGACCAGGTGCGGGAGCGGGGCGACAAGGCAATTACCCTGGATGACGTGGTGTTTACCGGGTACGGGGGGGTCAGGTGTGTCGAGGCAGGGGGCCCGGAACCGGGCGTTGGTTGTGCCGGGAGGGGGATCATCGCCACATTTCAGGTCCTCGAAAGGCTCGGGGCACTTCATGCCGACGTGGTCGTGTATGACGTGCTTGGTGACGTGGTCTGCGGCGGATTTGCAATGCCGATGAGGGAAGGGTATGCACAGGAAGTATACCTGGTCACTTCAGGGGAACTGATGTCCCTCTATGCTGCCAATAACATATGCAAAGCCATCAAACGTCTTTCCGGACGCTCACGGGGGCAGTGCCGGCTTGGCGGAGTAATCTGCAATGCAAAGAACATCCCTGATGAGAGGCAGCTGGTCGCAACCTTTGCTGAAAGGATAGGAAGTACTCTCATCCAGTTTATTCCAAGGGACCCGGTCGTACAGCGTGCCGAACTCAACCGGATGACGGTCATCGAGTACGCCCCGGAGACAGAGCAGGCAGAGGCGTATCGTGTCCTTGCCCGGAATATCCTCGGGAACCGGCGGCTCGATATTCCCGAACCTCTTGAGATTGCGGATCTTGAGGCCTTAGCATATGATTTCATCGCGGACTGAGGGATGCACCCTCACGGGCGCTCTCTCAATCACCACGTCAGTCCAGGACGCAGTTTCGGTCATACATGGCCCTGACGGGTGTGCCCATCACAACTTCTCCCTTCTTCATGCCCTCCATTTCGACAATGAACAGCTGGTGCTCCCTTCAATCCTCTCGAGCTCGTTAAAGGAGCAGGAGATCATTTTTGGCGGCGAACACGCTCTTGAAGACGCCATCACAGGGGCCATGGGAGGGAACCCTGGTGCCATTTTCGTGCTGACTTCCTGCGTCGCCGCAGCAATCGGTGATGATGTCAGTGCAGTCTGCAATGAGATCAAAGGATGCCCTGTCATTCTCATCCCTACCGGGGGATTCCTTGGGGGTGGCTTTTCTGATGGAGTGAGATCAGCCCTCATTGCTCTCTCCGATCTCTGCAACGGGGGTTACCCGAATGGCATGGTTACTCTTGTCGGCGAGAAGAACCTTGAATACGAGGCCGAAGCAAACTATCGGGAACTCCAACGTCTTCTGGGGCTGCTCGGTGTGAAGGCTCAGCTCCGCTTTGTCAGGAATATTGCTACTTCCGACATTGAAAAAATCGGGTCCTCCTCGCTTAATATCCTGCGGGACGAATCGCTCGCTGATGTCGGGGATGCACTCCGGGATCGGTTCGGCACTCCTTACCAGCCCTCGTTTCCGGTCGGATTTGAAGGAACCCTCACTTTTCTCTCCCATGTGGGGGATGCACTGAACATCGAGAGTGACAGAGCGGTCTCTGCTGAAATGGTGCACCAGGAAGGGATCCTGGAACATTTCTCTGAATTGAGAGGAAGGGCGGTCAAAGTCTATCATTCCGGTCGTACCTCTGATCCGTTTCTCACCGAGCTACTGGAGCTGTTTGACCTTGAACTGAAAGACCGGGGGCAGTTGCTCTCCCTGCCAGACCCGATCCCTGTCGGTACTTCCGGGCTCTCCCGGATGCTCAGCAGATGGCAGAGGATACTCCATGCGTGACTGCATGAACGCCCTGTGGCCCTGCGCCATGACGGGTGCGGTAACCTGCTTTGCAGGTATCCGGGGGATCGGCACCGTCATCCATGGACCGAGCGGGTGCTATTTCTTTCCTGCGACTGTCCTTCACCGTGAACTGCACTGTACTTTCCTTATCGAGGAAGACCTGATCTTTGGTGCAGAGGAACGGCTTCTTGAGATCGTCAGCACTCTCCGGGAACGGTATGCTGCCGTTGCGGTGGTGAATACCTGCACTCCGGCAATAACCGGGGAAGAGATACGGACTTTTCTGCCCGGAGAGATCCTCATGGTGGACAGCCCAGGCTTTCTTGGAAATTTTGAAGAAGGGTACCATGCTGCCTGCAGCACCCTTCCTGCCAGGAGCGATCCTGACGCTGCAGGGGTGAATCTTGACGGGCTGCAGCTTCTTGACCTGTTCTGTTCGGGAAATGCTCTCGAAGCTCAGCGGATCCTCGCTGCAGCAGGCGTTGGAGTTGCCGCCCGGTTCTGCGATGGCTCCCTTGAGGAGATTGGACATTCATCATGTCGTTCCGTCCAGACAAATCCCGATCTCGCTTCAGGATACGGGCAGAGCATGGGAACATTTCTTGGGATTACCGAAACGGAAGAGACGCTCAAAAGCCTGGAAAAATATCTTGACGGGGTGGACATGGGGGCGTTCGAACAGGAAAAAGAGAGCGTAGAGCGTGCGATCGAGGTATCCTGTGAGAAATTCCTGATGCGGCATGATCCCCCCGTAGTTGCCATCTTCTCGGGCTTCTCCTATGCAGATTTCGCTGCACGGATGCTGAAACAATACCTGGACGCCTCAGTCACCGTCCTTGGTTGCCGGAATTCTCCTGGCAATTCCCGATTCAGGACTGCCGGAGCCTGTTCCCTTTCTGCCGTGAAGGACCTAATCGCAAAAGACCCGCCCGATCTCCTGCTCGGCTCCTCCTTTGAACGACTGGCGTGCCCGGAAGCAGCGTTTGTCCCGTTCACGTATCCGATGAGAGGCATGGTGAGGCTGAAAGCCCGGCCCCTCATAGGTATTCAGGGAATGGCTGGATTGATGGAGGATGTTCTCAATGCCTGCCTTGATAACCGGCATACTATGAATACCTAAATACCAGGGATCATGGTATACGGTTGGCACCAAAATACAGTCCTCCCTGCCGGGATCCGGGATTCTCTACAATGGTCACTTTCGCCCCGCGCAGATTGAACGTTTATATATCCATGGTTTCGACGTATCTACCGGGAAGAGTCGGGAACCATGATGAAGAATGCAGGATACCTGCAGTTAAATCGTCGGCCTGTCCTTGATGAAGAGGGAATACCGCAGGATATTCTCGAGCTGTATCTGTATGGCACAAAGCTCTGCATCCGCATCAATGCACTCCGGACAGCTCTCCGATCCGGTGTTTCTGTGAGTGTTGAGCGGATTCAGCGGAACTGGATGGCCTATATCGGACGAAGTGCAGGCTATGCTCGGATATCAAAATCGGGAAAAGCCCTCAACATTGAACTTGCGAATGGTGAACGATTCACCGTGTCGCTCGACTCACTCCATGCAGTACTCTGTTCCCGGGAACGGTATGCTTCGGTAGCAGCGCTCCCGGTAAGTATGGCGGGCACCATCGTGCGAAACAGGAAGATAACCGATTACGGTCCGCTTTCTGCACGAGAGGGATCCACCAGGGGTGCCCTCCCGGCCTGAGTTCGTTCAGCCTTTCAGAATAATAGTTGTGAGATGATCACCAACATCGGAAGTACTAGCCTTCCCTCCCATATCTCTGGTAACAATCCCATCAGAGATCGATCGCTCGATCGCTTTCAGTATGGCAGCCGCTGCCTCATGCTCCCCCAGATGATCAAGGAGCATCGAACCGGCCCAGATCGTTGCGATTGGATTGGCAACATTCAGATTCCTGTATTTTGGTGCCGATCCATGGATCGGCTCGAACATCGAAGTCCCGCCCGGGTTGATATTGGCTCCTGGTGCCAGTCCAAGGCCTCCCTGTATCATTGCCCCAAGGTCGGTGATAATATCACCGAACATGTTCGGCGTGACCACCACGTCAAACCATTCGGGATTTTTCACAAACCACATAGTGACTGCATCGACGAAATTGAATTCGGTTGAAATTCCAGGATTTCTGGCAGCAACCTCGGCAAATACCTCCCTCCAGAGCCCGTAAATATCGGAGAGGACATTGGCCTTGTCAACCGATGTCACTTTCTTCTTTCGCTGGCTGGCAAGGTCAAAGGCATATGATATCACCCGTTCTGCTCCTTCGCGGGTGATCACCCCAACCTGGTAGGCCAGTTCATCAGCATCGGACTCAATGTCGAGGTTGAACGTTACATGATAGAGTTCCCGTTCGACAGTGAGGGTCTTCTTTTCGCTCCCGTGGAAACGGGAACCGATCCCGACATAGAAGTCCTCGGTATTCTCCCTGACCACCATGAAATCGATATCGGAAGGCCCCTTTCCTGCAAGAGGAGTCGGTACACCCGAAAGCAGCCTGATTGGTCTCAGATTGATGTAGAGGTCGAAATAAAACCGCAGGTGGAGGAGGATCCCTTTTTCGAGGATCCCCGGGGGAACACGTGGGTCCCCGATCGCACCAAAATAGATGGCACGGTAGTGGGAGAGCTCCTTCAGTTCTTCCTCGGTGACCAGCTCGCCGCTCCGGAGATACCGGTCTGCACCGATATCAAACTCGTCCCAGGCAAAGTCAAAACCATAACGCTCTCCGGCCGCATCGAGCACTTTCCGCCCTTCCGCGATGATCTCGGGGCCGATCCCGTCTCCTCCTATTGCTGCGACCCGGTACATGTCTCCACCCTCTCAAGGTTTCTGGCGAAGGCGATAAGACCCCCTGCATCAGCGATCCGGAGCAGGAAGTCGGGGACTGGCTCGAAGGGATAGGTCCTTCCCCTGCAGGTAATTACCCTCGTTTCAAGATCCACGCTGCACTCTTCACCATCGGGGATTGCTTCTGATTCAGGGCATACCAGGGGGAGAAGCCCCACGTTCACCGCATTCCTATAAAATATCCGGGCAAATGATGCTGCGACCACATACCGTATCCCGGCCCCGGCCAGTGCCAGGGGAGCATGCTCCCGCGATGATCCGCACCCGAAATTCCGCCCTCCGATGATGATATCCCCCGGAGTAACTCCTTTCGCAAAGTCATTTCGTGTCCCCTCGAATGCATGGGAAGCGAGCACCGCGGGATCATTGTAGACCAGGTACCGGCCGGGGATGATGGCATCCGTATCAATGTTGTCGCCAAACTTCCAGGTTCTCATGGTCATACCCCCCTTGGATCGGTTATCTCCCCATAGAGGGCACTTGCGGCAGCCGTTGCCGGTGAGCAGAGATACACCGAAGCGTCAACACTCCCCTGCCTTCCCCGGAAGTTCCGGTTCGAGGTCGAGAGGGATACCTCGCCTGGGGCGAGCAGCCCGAAGGCACCCCCCATGCAGGGACCGCAACAGGGGGCTTCCACCAGTGCCCCGGCCCTCACAAACCGTTCAATCAGGCCAGCCTGCAGCGCTTTGAGGTATTCGTCCCGCGAGGCAGGGATTATGATAACACGGGTTGACTCATCGAATTGCGTATTCCCCATCACTTCTGCCGCTTCTGCCAGGTCTTCGAATCTGCCATTCGTGCAGGACCCGATAAACACCTGGTCTACCCTGGTCCCGGCGACCTCCGTGACATCTCGTGCAAGATCGACGTTGTGCGGGATGGCAACCTGAGGAGAGAGATCGGTAACGTCATACCTTTTCCGATGGGCATACTGTGCATCGGGATCACTGGCTATTGAAACCTCGTATGATCGCCCCCTGCTCCGCATATATTCGTAGGTAATCTCATCAGGGGGGACGATACCGGCCTTTGCACCTACCTCTATCGCCATGTTGCAGCAGGTCATCCTCCCGTGCATCGGCATCGATGAGAAGGTCTCCCCGGTAAATTCGATAGCCTGGTAGGTTGCACCATCGGCTCCGATATCCTTTGCAATCGAGAGGATGAGATCTTTGGGACCAACCCGCCTGGGGAATGTCCCGGAGACCTCGGCCTGTATCGTCTCGGGCACCCGGAAGTAGAGAGATCCAAACTTGAGCACGAATCCCATATCAGTGGACCCGATGCCCGTAGCAAATGCACCGGCTGCACCGTACATGCAGGTATGGGAGTCGGCCCCTACGATAATCTCACCCGGACCTGCCCGGCCCTTCTCGAGAACAACCTGGTGGCAGATCCCTTCTCTGATGTCGTAATTAAAAATCCCCTGGTGCCGTGCAAACTCTCTCATAAAGACATGGTTTTCTGCCGCGGCAAGAGAATCAGCAGGGATCTGGTGGTCGAAGAGGAGGATAATTTTCTCCGGATCAAACACCTGTTTTCCTCCCATTTCGAAGAAATTCTGTATCGCAAGTGGTCCCGTGATATCATGGATCATCGCACCATCCACGGGTGCCATCACTACTTCCCCAGCCCTGACCGATTGGCCACATTTTGACGAGAAAATTTTCTCTACGATGGTTGCTCCCATAAGGGTTCCCAGTATCAATGGAGCATGAAGGGATATGGAGATTGTGGCCTGAAAATCCAGAACACCCGCAGACCGGTTTTCCCGGTTACTGCGAAATTATTCGCATTAAAAGAAAATTATTTGAATCCTCCCTTTGAATTTCTGAAGTGGTGTACTACGATGCAAGAAAAAACATGGAAACTCATCCCGGTGCTCGTTGTGGTAATCCTTGCCCTGCTGCCGGGGGCTGTCATTGCTGCTGATCCTGCAGCGTGCCCTGAAAACCTCATCACCGTATCCGGGACTGGGGAAGTAACGACTGCTCCGGATATCGCTCTTGTGACGCTCGGTGTCCAGACCGAGAATGCGGATGTCAAAACGGCACAGGAAGAGAACGCCATGATCATGGACGACCTCATCACTTCTCTGCTCGATGCAGGAATCCCCCGGCAGGATATACAGACGGTAAGTTACAACATCTACCCGGTATACGATGACGAGACCCGTCCCTTCGGGGGAAAGATCAAGTACTACCAGGTTACCAGCCTGATCCAGGTGACCGTACGGGATGTCACAAGGACGGGGGAGATCATCGATACTGCCGTGAAGAACGGTGCAAACCAGGTCAATTCTGTTGGATTCTCCCTGTCTCCGGAAAAGGAGAAGTCGCTCCGGGCACAGGTCCTGACCCAGGCCGTTGCAAATGCCCGCTCTGATGCGGACGTGACTGCGGCGGCGACTGGTGTTACCATAACAGGGGTGAAATCAGTCATGGTCGGATCGGTCTATGTACCGGTTGCGTACGATAACCGGTACAGCGGTGCAGCAGAGATGAAATCTGCATCAGTCCCGACCCCGATTGAAGCCGGGCAAATTAAGGTAACAGCGCAGGTATCGATCTCCTATCTGATCGAGTAATCTTCTCTCACCATTTTTTAATGGTTATAAAACCAGATTTTTCTCAATTCTCCCAACAATACATCGCAATCATAGTCGTGTCACTATCTCACCTCATTCATTTGCCGGAGCGTCATGATTCGGCCGGCAGAAGGGTATGGGAAACATGGACCTTCCATTGATCAATTCATGGCTAACAATAGGATTTTAGATCGGAGTCTTGGCGTCTTCTGACAAGCAATCAGGGTACCTCATTGTGTGATGGATCTGCTGGATTGTATTGATACCGTTGACCTTTTAAAATCCTGGAAATACCCTGAACATTTTTTATGCCCAGGAGATACCTTGGAAGATGAAGCGGAAATACCTTTAATCATGCCCCCTGTATACACTATGAAGGATTCTGATGATGGAACGGAATATCGGCTTTAAAGAGCGACGATACATCGAAGAACTCCGGATCCTGACGAAAGCGACCGCTCTGGACTGTGTTATCGATGAAAGGTTCGAACGGATCATCTACGTGATAAAAAAGGGCGATATGGGTCTTGCAATAGGAAAAAAAGGTGAGAATATCCGGAGAATGCAGAGCGTGCTCGGAAAGCGGATCGAGATGGTGGAATATGCGGAAGATCTCCAGGAATTCCTCGCAAATATCTTTCGCCCGGTTGAGATCCATTCTATCGAAAAGGACCCGGCTACCGGGGCACTGCTCGTTACCATACAGAAAAAGAGCGATCTCGGGACCGCAATCGGGAAAAAGGGTGCGAATATTGAGAAGGCACGACTACTCATGCGAAAGTTCTGGGGGTCTGAACTTGGAGAGATCAGGATCAGTGATGATACGCAATGACCACATCAGACATTCTTGAAGATCTCTGGAACGTGATCAATGACCGTTTCGATCATCCGTCATCCACGTCCTATGTCTCGAACCTCATTTCGACTGAGAAAGGTTCGGACAAAACTCTCGAAAAGGTCGGTGAGGAAGCAACAGAGTTCATCATCGCAGCGAAAAACAAAAACCGGTCACGGATAATCTCTGAAGCAGCAGATCTGCAGTTCCACCTCCTGATCGCCCTGCGAGCATCCGGGGTCACCTTTCAGGACGTGATGGATGAGCTCTCCTCACGCAGAAAATAATGGTTATCCTGCAAGATATGAACTGATATCCACGATTTCCGGCAGGTCGCCTGCCTCAACAGCCGACTGCCGGATGACCTCTTCCTCGACCATAATTCCGGCCTGGCAGCGTATCCCTATGGCAATCCCATCGCTCGGTCTGCAGTCAATCTTCAGCTCATGATGATCCCTGAGAAGGACCATGGTGGCATAGTAAACCCCCTCTTCAAGAGAATCGATGACAAGAGCTTTGAGTGAGACGTCGAACTGCTTTAACAATTCGACAAAGAGATCATGGGTGAGGGGACGTGGCGGGATCTCGTTGTTGAGGGCCGAATGGATGGACATTGCTTCAAAAAGACCAATGTATATGGGAAGGCAGGTCTCGTTTTCGGCCGACAATATGACTGCCGGGGAGACACCCAGAGCATTTTTGGCGACAAATACTCCTTTCACCCTGCATGGAACCGCTGGCATGACTGCAGGGATGATTGGTGCATGGCGTAAAAAAGGTTTGTTCAGTCAGGTTGACGCGCTTCCCGCTGGACGATGAGAAGACTTGCGATGAGCCCGAGGAAGATGTTGAAATAGAAGAGTATCGATCGCCAGAGTACAACCAGTATTCCCAGGATCGAAGAGTTCACAAAGAGGCCATACAGGGAAGTGAACGAGATCTCGGCGATTCCCGATGAACCCGGGGTAAGGGGGATCATCATGATCACAGCGATGACAAGCTGGACGATGAGTGATTCGACAAATATTGGTGGCTGGGAGAGTCCTATTAAGAGGAATGAGACGATCACGAACTCACAGAACCAGAAGAGAGCGGTAAACACAAGGCCGAAGACTAGTCCTGATTTTCCATGGCTGAGAAAATCTGAAAGTGTATTGTGGAAATTATCGACTTCACGGTCGATGGACTCGGCAAATCGTTCGATCTTTCTGTTCTCCCATTTCCGAGTAAACCAACGGGAAGAATAATGGATGATCCTCTTTAAAAGACCGGGATTTTTCACCGAGTAGATAAAGATGATGACTATGATGGTAATGATAATCCACGACAGATACATAAGATAGCTGAAGACGGACCCGATGCGTCGCCACTCGCTACCCAGCACGAACATAAAAAAGGCACCCCCTATACCGAGGACAATCCCGTCAAGGATTCGTTCCGTGATCACGATCGCGGTGGCATCGCCAACTTTTACCCTTGCCTTGTACAACTCATGGATTCGTACGGGCTCACCACCTGCCTGTGAGGGGGTGACCGCAGCAAGCAGCATATTGGCAAATACGAGATTGAGGGAGTAAAAGAAGCCAACCCTGTACCCAAGCGAGCGGCTCATGAACTTGATCCGGAGTGCCCAGAAACAGAGAGCGAGAATATGAGTGCAGAGTGCGAGAAGGAGCCAAAAAAAATTGAGCTGCTGCAGATATGAGATCGTTGCAGCATCAACGGTAAAATACAGGACAGCGACCAGAACCACTGCAGAGAATCCAAGCGAGATCCATAACCATCTCTTCTGGTTCCTGTCCATTGATACCACTCTTCTCCTGGAGGTATGGCCGATTCATTAGTGGTTACTGCGCATTGTATAAACCTTTTAAGGAAGAGAATCCGGCGTGGTTCTTCATATCGTAAATAATTCCCTGTTCTTTAAAATCCTGAAGAGCCCGAACCTGACCCCGGCATCAAGCCAGGCAAATCCATAGCTGTATGCGGCAAGAGCCCCTGCTCTTTCACTCTCCTGGTCCAGAGAAACGCCCCGATTGAGGCATGATCGTGCGATTGCCATGAATTGTTCAGCTGCGGCAAAAAGCGAAGCATCCCTCTCTGGAGCCAAATCGAGACTTTCAAGTGCCATTCCAAGAAGGGAGCGGTACCGTGTTGCCTTCTCATCCATCCGGATCGTATCTGGATCAGGTCGTGTGCCGCCGGAAAAATCAGGCTGAATGCCGGGATCAAGGCTGGAGATCAGGCCGAGGATGGTTCCCGCATCCAGCCAGCCGAGCGCGTACCAGTAACTTGCATATGCATTCATCAGGTCACCGGTTGACCGGAACCTGTCGCCATCCGCGAGATAGGCATCGATCATCTCATGGAATATACCGGCAGACGAAAACAGGATGGTTCCTTTTCCCGGGAAAGGCTTGATCCTGTTCTTCCTCTGGATGAGGACCTCCCTGCAGTCAGCCTGGTTCATAGCCCCCCGAATAATTCAAGGTATTCGCGTTCCATTATATGGAGAGAGGCAGGGATGGCAAGGATATGGAGGGGAGGTCCGAAATCGGTCGACAGCAGGGTGCGGGCATCTCCAGCCCTGATAACCGGTGAATCAGATCCTGCCCGGGCAACACCCACATACAGCGCGATGCATAATCCGGTTCTCTCCGCCATCTCTTCAAGAAGAGCCACTGCCTCCGTGATGGTCATCGATCGGTTATCCTGTATGTCAAGATATACAAGGGTATGGAGATCCTGACGGATATTTTCCGATATGACATTGATCGGTGTCAGGGGAAACCATGTTCCATGGGGGAACGGGAGTGAGCATGACTTTCCAAACCGGTAGTTCTGGAGGCCTGTCAGTCCACATACCGCTGTCGATATCGATGAGCCATGAATTATCCTTGTACTGATCCCTTTCATCCTGGCCCTCATACGAAGGTCAATATGAGTTGTGGAAACCATCGGATCGCCACCTACAAGCAGCACCACCTCCCCTGTTGCCGCCTGTTCGAGCAACGGATCGGGATCTACCTCGAGATCATGCCGGGAGAGAACCTTGATCGCTTTTCCGTACATGTTCTCCATCTCCTCACGCGTGCATCCGGAGAGCCGTGAGGTATATGCCTCGAGACAGACGGTATCTGCATTCCTGATACAGTCCAGTCCTTTTACCGAGATATCCTTCAGATCAAAGAGCCCCAATCCCACGAATGTGAGCATACTTACTCCTTTACCTCTGTGAATTCGGGAATATGTCATTAGTCCAGTTCTGCACCAATTCTGTTCCCACGGGGTATAATCAGGTCAATTCCTATCGATTATGGTCGTCAAGCTTTATAGGTTGACCTGTGGTCCTCTTTATGAGAGCAGAATGTTGAGGATTGCCCCTGCCAGAAGCCCTACGACAAGCGTGTACGCCGAAATCACAAGTGCCATTCTGATCCCTATCTCCTTCTTCAGTACGGCGATGGTGGCTATACAGGGGACAAACAGAACGCTGACAACAGCAAAGATGTAGATCTGTGCCATGGTGAGGACCGATCCGAGATCAGCGGTTCCTGCAAGGATGATCAGGGTCTCGAGGGCCATCTCTTTTCGCAGGATGCCGAAGAGGAGCGCTGTAGTGGCATAGGAAGGCAGACCAAGCACCGTTTCAGAGAACGGTGCAATAAATTCCTCGAATGCTGCCATGAGACCAAAATACTGGAAGAGACCGAGAATGATACTGGCGATGATGAGAAGGGGCATGGCGATAAGGAGGAATTCCCTGATACGCAGCCAGGATTTCAGAAGGACATTTTTCAGGGTTGGTCTCCTGAGGGGGCTCATTTCGAGGATCATCCCATACTGGTCCCCCGGAGTCACTCGGGAGAGGATAAGCCCGGTCGCAAGAATGACGATGGTGACGAGCAGGTACACGCTCATCGCTGCAGCAAGCCCGATAAATGCAGCAACAAGGCCGGCGATTATCACCGTCCGGGCCGAGCAGGGAACGAGAGTTACCAGGAATGAAGCGATCAGCCGTTCCCGTTTTGTCCGGAGGAGCTTGACGCTCATGATCGCAGGGACGTTACATCCGAATCCGAGCACCAGCGGGATTATCCCTTGTCCATGCATCCCGAAGCGGTGCAGGGTCCGGTCAGCAAGGAAAGCAGCCCTGGTCAGATATCCGGAGTCTTCGAGGAGTGCGATAAAGAGATAAAAGGTGAAGATAAAAGGGAACGCGATCCCGAATCCGGCCTGGATAGCAAGGATGAGGGAGACGCCAAGCTGTTCAGCAAGCGGGGGTAACCCGGCAGCAAGAAAGGGCTGCATCACAAAGGTATTGATAAGGGTTACGATCGCCTCCTCCAGCCATGAACCTATGACAAAGACCGTGAGGAGAATTCCGATAAGAATTGCAGCAAGGATGGGTATTCCCGGGATCCGGGTGGTCAGCAACCGGTCGATATCCGGACCCCGCTCCGGAGATTGGAAATGAACGACCTCGTTTGCAATGTGTTCTGCACAGTGATGTCGGTTTCCGGCGATAATCTGGGCGACGGTCATCCGGTGCATACGCTCGATCTCTTCTGAAAGGGCGGTTGCCGCTTCCCGTATATCAGCATCTTCTGCCTGGCCCTGCAGGGCATGGATCGCATCGACCCATTCGAGATTATGGATGGTTTTCAGACTTTTTATTGCAGCCTCGATATGGTGATCGTAGAGGACCTTTACGACAGGGACCCGGGATGAGCTAAGAATGGCAGGGATGATGCTGCCGGTATTTTTTCCCTGAATGGCAACGGTTGGTATGACTTCGACACCCAGAATGGATGAGAGTTGGGCAGTATCCACCTGGATCCCGGATTTTTCTGCCTCATCCATCATATTGAGGATGACAAGCATCGGTTTTCGGTATTCTGAGACCTGGAGGGTAAGGTAGAGGTTTCGCTCAAGACGCCCGGCATCGAGCACTGCGACGATGACATCAGCCTCATCCGACTCAACAAAAGACCTGACAATCTTCTCTTCTTCAGAATCTCCTTCAAGGGAGTAGGTGCCGGGGAGGTCGATGAATTCGATGATTGCCTTCTGAAAACAGGTGGTTCCGTACTGGCGGTTGATCGTGGTCCCCGGGTAATTACTGACTTCAACGCCGACGCCGGTCAACTGATGGAATATGACCGATTTGCCGACGTTTGGATTTCCGATAAGACCGACCTTCATCCGGTCCGCTCCACCAGGACAAATGCAGCAATTTCCGGACTGAGGGCAATATCACAATCCTTGACCCTGACAACAACCCCGTTTCCCGAAATCTTCCGAACCACTTTGACTTCAGTGCCAGGAAACAGGCCCAGATCGTTCAGGCGGACTCCAGGGCCACGGCACCGTACGCAGGAGACAGTGAGGGTATCCCCTTCTTCAGCCTCGAGAAGGGTCAAGGTCTGCCACCCTTTGCCCCTTCGTATACCGCGAAGCCCGGTTCCCCTTCCAGGCTTTCCCTGGATATACCTGCCAAGACGTTCGATTGCCTCGTCTGAGACTCCATGTTCGAGAGTACATGCCTCTTCCGACGCGGTATCCGGTGACATCCCGAGCATCTCTGAAAAGAAACACTCAAGAATCCTGTGCTTGCGCATCACCCTCCCGCCGGTTTCGGTCCCGGAGGTGGTGAGGGAGAGCGTCCCGTCCGGATTGGGTACCAGATCACCCTCCTTCTCAAGCAGGGCCAGAACCGGCCGGAGTTCTCCCGGTTCTTTTCCGAGCGCCGTTGCCAGATCCTCCGCCACGGGTGCAGCCCTGCCGCTGGATTGGAACTTGTAGAGGGTTTCCAGAATGTCTTCCCGTAAGGAGGTGGTCTCCATGCAACATGGTTCGATATGGATGCACTTATGAATTTGGATGATACACGTCCTTTTCACCAGGTCACATTCGTGTCAGGAAATCATTCCTTGAGACGTTGTGAGAAATGCATATCAAGGGAACCAGTCAACAGAAGAGGATGAGAAGCATAAAAAGGAGTGATTGGATCGGATGGAGGTGACAAACCAGCAGATTGCGGCACAGCTGAACATCATGGGACAGATCCTTGAGATACGGGGGGATAATGTTTATAAAATCCGGGCTTTCTATCGGGCCGCGGAGAGCATCGAGAGGCTCGTACCTCCTGTTGCGTCTATGGATGATACGGCACTCTCCGGGATTGAAGGGATTGGAATACATATCGTGAGAAAGATCCGTGAGATTGCGGAAAAGGGGACTTTTGATGAGCTCGAAGCGGCAAAATCCGGGATCCCCGGGGGCTTAATCGAGCTCCTGAATCTCGAGGGTATTGGCCCGAAAACCGTCTCGACCCTCTGGAAAAAGATGAATATCCAGAGTATCGACGATCTGGAACGGGCGGCCAGGGGACATCGTGTCAGGGCGATCAAAGGATTCGGGGAGAAAAAAGAGGACGGGTTCCTGAAGGCCATAGCGATGTACCGCGACCGGTCCGGGAGGATGAACAGGATGGAGGCCGATGCCGTGGTGGGAAAGATACGACCAGTCCTTGATCCCGATACGTACGAATTCGCCGGCAGTTATCGGAGGGGAAAAAGCAGTATCGGCGATATTGATGTGGTATCGATAGAATCACCCGATCTGCTGAACCCCCGGCTACGGACCATTGCCGATGAAGTTATTGATGCGGGTGACCGGAAGACCTCTCTTCGTATCCTTGGAAAAAGAGTGGATGTCCGTTTCACAAAGCCCCGGCAGTTCGGGTCCATGCTGCTCTATCTGACCGGCTCGAAAGCGTTCAATATAAAACTGAGGGAGATTGCAATGAGCCGTGGGTACAAGCTGAACGAGTACGGCATCGAAGATCGTGCTACCGGAACCCTCAGGGAATTCTCCAGTGAAGCTGAGATGCTTTCATTCCTCGGACTCGATTATATCGTTCCTGAACTGAGGGAAGACTGGGGTGAGGTGGAACGTGCGCTATCCCATACCCTTCCCCCCCTCGTAGAAAAACAGGATATCCGGGGTGAACTCCATGTCCACAGCAACTGGAGCGATGGTACCCTTTCTCTTCAGGACCTTGGAAGATGCGGGGAAGAACTAGGATATGACTATATCGTCTGTTCCGACCATTCATCGACACTGGGGATAGCCCATGGACTCGATGAGGAGGCCCTCAAAAAGCAGGGGCACGAGATAGAGATACAAAACCGTTCGTCGGACTGCAGGATAATCCATGGAATCGAGGTCGATATTCTTGCCGATGGAACCCTGGGCCTTTCAAACAGCGCCCTTGCTGACCTGGAGGTCGTCATAGCGTCGGTTCATTCAGGATTTTCTCAGCCGCAGGATAGTATCACCAGACGTATCCTTGCCGCTGTCGAACATGAACACGTCAATATCATCGGTCACCCGACCGGCCGGCTCATCGGGAAAAGACAGGGGTATGCGGTCGATATGAGCAGAGTGATTGAGAGAGCCAGGGAAACGGGGACAGCGCTCGAGTGCAATGCCTCCCCGTACCGGCTCGATCTCGATGACGGGAATATCCGGGAGGCAGTGGAGAAAGGGGTAAGGATTGCCATTGGTACCGATGCCCATGAACGCTCCGAATTTTCGCATATGCAGTACGGAGTCATGACCTGCCGAAGGGGTTGGGCAACGCGGCACGATGTCCTGAACACGCTTCGAGCAAGTGATCTTCTGGCGTGGGCTGCATGATTCGCTGGCTCTATGAACGGGTAATCCTTCGCAGGATCGAGCTCCTCCCTGCCCGCCTCTGCTTTATGATTACTGCGAGTGATATGGAGTCCTCTCCCCTGAAGCTGTACGAGGTGACAGGATGGTGCCTGCAGGTGAACGAATATCTTGCAAAAAAGTACCAGGGCAGGGATGGAGATATCCCCGCTCCTGAAATTAAGGGACTTACGTTCCATATCAGCACTTCCGATCCGGCGCAGGTAATGCCTCATCTTTCACACATCCGCAAGGTAGGAGAACATGCACGATTGCACCTTCATATCGGTGATACGACTGAAACCCTGGGAGAGGGAATGGCAGTCTTTGTAGCGGTAGGGAAAAGCGGCAGGGAGGAGATCGTTACCTGCATAAAGAAGATGGCAGAAGATGGTGAATCCCCGGAAACATTGTCAGAGCAGACATTTGAAAAATATCTTACATTCCCCTACTCCCCTGACCTCGTGATAAAAACAGGCGGATCACATCTGACAGATTTCCTGATCTGGCAGTCAGTATACTCCGAATTGTTCTTTTCAGATGTGAACTGGGACCTCTTTCGTAAGATCGACTTTCTGCGTGCCCTTCGCGATTACCAGGCACGGGTCAGGAGATTTGGTAAGTAAAGAGGGGATGCGATCAGCTTGTCAGCGCATCCTGTCGTTGTGAGTATACCCGTATCGCCCTGAGGAGATCGATCCTCCTGAACAACGGCCAGAAAGGAGCGCAGAAATATACCGCCGATTCGTGGCCGTTTGCGAGCCAGGGGAGAAAGTTGGAGGTACGGCATTCATTTCCCGTGCGTATGACAAGATCAACCGGGGGGAGGTTATGGTCGGCACAAAGGTGTCGTTCTACCATTGCAGCATCGATGCTTCCCGGGATATAGTCGCCACTGGTAACCTTTCCAAGTATTTCTCTGGCCGCCCGCACAATCTCGTTTCTCCCCCCATAGGCCAGTGCAACATTGAGAAAATACGAATCATACCCGCTCGTCGCCTCTTCTGCTTTGGCGATCACAGAGATGAGGTCATCAGGCAGGAGTTCCCTGTCCCCAACCATCCGGACCCTGATCCGATCCCTGTGAACTCTTTCATCGGTAATCACACGGTTGAACCGGTCCTTGAAGAGTTCAAACAGGTTTTTTACCTCCTCCTCGTCACGGGAAAGGTTCTCGGTAGAGAACGAATAAAGGGTAATATGTCGTATCCCCAGTTCGTGGGACCAGTCAAGTACCTTTTCTGTACGATCCGCTCCCGCACGATGTCCTTCCTGGCGGATAAGTCCCCGGGAATTTGCAAACCTCCTGTTCCCATCCTGGATAATTGCAACATGATGAGGAATATGCCGTATCTGTGCCATCAGGGACTTTTCGTACACCGATTCAAGGAGATCCCTGATCATCAGAGGGGAGTCACCTCTACGATAATTCCACGGTTCGGATATCGTTCAATAATTGCCTTTGTTCCTTCGATCTCGTCCCCCTGCTCGACAAGAATCCACCACGCTGTTTCAAGAGCTCCCTCCCGCTCTTCGAACATTCCGGTGCCTAGTTCACGGACGGCTTCCGGAACAGAGAGGGCACCTTCGATCCTGCCGTAGATGATCGTTCCATCAGAACTTATCTCATCGAAGGGACGTGCCGTGGTCTCTGCGATCCTGATGAGCCGTTTTCTGAGCTGTACCGAGTCCTTGAAGGCAGAGCTGCAGAGATAGACCTTTTCATGTCGGCAGATGTTCCGGCACCATCTACGGGATCCCTCAACCGCGTTATGAACCGAATCCTCCAAAACGAGTGCCCGCCGCCGCATTTCCGGGGCGTTTGTCTCACCCCATTCCAGCTCATTGATGTTCAGAAAGTGGAGGTGAGGGAGTGCCGGGATCAGCAGATCAATCTCCGGAAGGGCGGGTACTTCGAATCCTGTCTCAAATCCCATGGCTGACGCCATCTCTGCAGACCGTATGTACTCACTCGTCTCTATTCCTTTCCAGCACTTCATGGGAGGATGCATACGGATCTCATCGATAATTCCTGTAAGATCTGATAATTCTTTTTCAGTTGGCGCACGTGACGTATAAAGGTGGATGTGGTGACCGGGCCCAAATTCTTCTTTCAGCCGTCTGGCATACCAGAGTACGCGGTCCAGACGCTCAAGGGGTTCTCCCCCGGTAATACCGGTACCCTTCGCACGCATATTCTTTGCTTCTGCGATTGCTTCATCAGGTGAGGAGACCGGGTGTTCATTTGCATAGACCTGGTCCTTTCCTTTTCTTTCACGGGAGAGCGGGCAGTACCAGCAGGAGCGATGGCATACCCCGGTAATGAAGAGTACCATCTTTGCGCCTTCGTGGCAGAATGTACATCCGGAAGCGGGAATGATTGCCATTGTCAGGAATATAGTTGTTCCTTTTTCAGTTTGAACCTTTCATTCACCGAACCCTGGTGACCTGCGGGATATTGCCGTTCGACCTGTCTTTCTCTTTATTTGGTAGCCATTTCATGCAGAGTATGCCATGTCTGGATCAAGCATTCATGTTAACCGGATTTCTCATGAATCAGCCGTAAAGTGATGGAATGGAGAATGATCCTTGCGGTCTTTACTATCGATATAACAGTTCTGTAACACCAGGATGCCGTTGTATTCGTGCTGATGCAGAGAGGGTGGTGATTGGGTTCGTAATTTTTGCCGTTTCGGCCCCACCATTGGAAAGAGATGAGGTGCGTACGATACAGGTCCTGACAGACGATCCTTCATTTCCGGCATTATCCCGTGCTATGACACGAATCATGAAGGTACCTGCTGCATCCGCCGGGACATTCAATGGATAGATCCCTGAAGAATCCAGATTCTTCGTGACCGTTTCCCATGTGCGCCCAGAGTCCTTCGAGATCCAGATATCAACACCGGCAATGCCAGTATCGTCAGCCGCATTCCAGGTTACCTGGAGGGTGGTTCCGGGGATAATTGAACTGTATAATTGTGGAGAGGTGATCGCTATGGTCGGGATCCTGTTGTCCATTGGTGAAGCAAGATTTTTTGTGAAAGCAGGAGCCACGGTTCCAACCGGGGTCATCATTGTCGTGTTGAAGCCCAGACCTCTTGCCGGCTGTGAGGATGACTTTATCATACAGCTTTTTGTTGAGGATCCCTCGTTTCCTGCTGCGTCGCGGGCAGTAACGCGGATGATGAACGTCCCGGATATATCTGTGGGAACACTCAATGTATAGGTCCCCGATGTGACCAGGTTCCGTGCTGCCGTTACCCAGGTCTTCCCCCTGTCCATTGAATACCCGATATCTACCCCTGAAATCGCCACGTTGTCGCTTGCACTCCACGTCACCTGGACGGATGAGCCCGGACTAACCGAACTATACGCCCGGGGTGAGGTGATGGATACAGTGGGGGACCTGGTGTCAGTCTGAACTGAAGTGGGCAGAGGAGTCGGGCTGAAGGTCGGCACAGGGTTCGAAGAACCGGAAGACCCGGTAGTAAATGCCTTCAGGCAGACGTTGGAGTTCCTGTATACCGACGTAAGATCGGTCCAGAGCGTTCCGCTGGTGCTGACAAAACTCTGTCCGGCAGAGGCACTTGCCCCAGAAGAGAACCCGTTGTAGGGATACTCGATCGCGATGGGATATTGATATCCGGGAGTCGCCAGTTTCACCACGACCGAGAAACGTTCCCCTTTCTGGAGAGGGACTGGTGCAGTGAGGTCAATGGTGTGATATCCCGGCACCCCGATCGTCCCGGAATGTGAATATTCCAATGAACCTGACACCGGGTTATTCTGCACGCCAGAATAGACCGATACCTGGTATTTTGAATTCGTTGATGGCGTATAGAAACTCACTGCGGCCAGGTCTTCTGCTGACTGGGAAGTAAAAATGTTCGCAAAATATGCAGTTTCACTGTTATCGCCGTAGGAGACCACCCAGCCGAGTGGGTCGTACTGGTAGATATGATCATAATTGCCAGTTTCTTCTGCACTGAAAAACGCGTTATCCCCGCCAATAATCGTATCGTAATATGATACGTAGCAATATCCGTTCATACCCCAGTCGCTTCCCCATGAATTCTTAACGAGAAAAGCCCCGTCGCAAGGAGGTGTGGAAGCAAACCTGGTACGGTCATATGAATCGTCCCATCCGACAATAGTAACCGCATGGTTTGCCTGGGATCTCCCGGAATAATAATAACTTGCCGTTGCCGGGCGATAGGAAGATTCCTCCCATCGTATGGTAGAGAAAACCGCACCTTTCTCGGTAAGAGCCCTTTTCAGGTTCTGATTATCCAGGGATCCGCTTCGGCCGGGGATAAACAGGACTTCCTGGACGTGTTTTACTGAAGCGGAATTGGGAGCGATGATGGAGGTTGCACTTTTTGCTATTTCGGAATAGGGATCGTTCGATTCCCTGATGGGACCACTCCATCGCGCAAGGTACGCAGTTGCCATCTGAACATTTCCTCCCTGGCAGGAGGAGAGATCATATCCATGGGAATTTCTCATGTTGTTCTCGGAAAAATCCCACGATTCGGGTTTAAGGCCTGATTCGAGCGAAGAGAATGTAGAAAATGCCCAGCAGCTCCCACACTCTCCCTGGTCCTCTACTCCGTTCACCTTGCCTTGGGTCCTCAGGTCAAAGCTACCGGGTAATACCGTTGAGGCCATAACGGTTGACGATGATTGATCACGTGTCGATGAGAAAAGTTCTGAATTGTCGTTTTCGGTGAAAGTATAGGTGCCAAAATCTGAAATCTGAGTTCCTTTCATGTAGGAGAGATCCACCGTAGTCGGAACAAGGCCTAGTGCATTGGTGGAAGAAGTCGGAATATCCAGCCGGGACCTCGTATCATTGAGAAAGCGGGTAAACCCCGGATTGATGGGAGAGAGAGCAGATGTTTCCGCCGTGTTCAACACGGTATCCTCATACATCCCTATCACCGGGGATATGAGTACGAGTAGAAACAACATCAGTAGTACCCGCAGTCGATTCCGTGTCTTCATTCCATTCCTCCAGACTCTATAAAATATTATTGACAATTAGTTATTCATCTTTTACCATCGTGCCGTCCATTCTCTAATGAATCCCTTATCCTTGTTGGTTATGCCTGTGAGGAAATCCACTGTTGCAGATTGTTTTGGTCTCCAATTGTACCGACTCAGGACTCCTGTTTCGGATCACCATGAACTACGTGAAACAGAAGTATCCGGGATACGGGTAATAAAATGATAGGATAGGGGAAGTATGATAATAAAAATGAGAGATTATCCCTTATTTCTTCTCTTCCTGTTCTTTTCCATCGTCAGTTTTCTGCTCTTCTGCACCGTTCTTCCCCTGCTTCATAATATAATAGAGTCCTCCAGCAATGATCAGGACGAGAAGTATCCCCCCGATTGCATACATTGTCATACTTCCTGTTGCAGGAAGGGTGACCGGGTTACCGGGAGCGGTGCCTGTTTCCTGTGGATTCACTCCCTGGGTGATCTCACCATGCCCGGTTGTTCCTTGCTGTGTATTACCGGAAGGGGCCTGCTGTGTGCCGCCAGATGTGGGCTGCTCTCCGGGTGAATCGGGTACCTGGGGAAGTACTGCACCGCCAGAAGTAGTGGTGGATTGGGATCCTCTGGCAGAAGATGATGATCCCGTGCTGGATGAGGATGAATCTGCAGCAGTTGACGAAGATAAAACCGTCTGGGTAGGGGTTGGTACCCTGGTCTGCCCCGCAGCAGGCTGTGAAGCAACACGGAGGTTCAACTCAGTATATCCCCCCGCTTCGTAAGGATAGGTCTCCTTCCACGGACCCCCTGCTGCAACATCGTATACTTCGGCACGGATACCTCCGACATAGAAATTAAGTGGAGTCCCTGGTGCAATATTTCCCTGAACAACGAGGGTTTGTGAAGTAAAATTCGCCTTCCCATAGGTACTATCCGGCAACGTGTTCACCGGATTTCCTGAGATGTTTGAGCGAACACCGACACCCGTTGCTTCTATCGCAATTCCAGCAGTTGCCGGACTTCCTGCAACTTCAACCGTTCCGTAGAAAGTATGAGGAAGCTGGGGCTGGACGGCAGTCTCTTCTGCAGAAGCAGCAGCACCCAGGAGTATGATCATGGATAATGCCAGCATGACCAGAACAATGCTTAATCTCTCTGGTTTCATAGTATCACTCTTATCTATAAAAAAAGGGTAATTCCTTCTTTTATTTACTCTTTTCTCATGTTCTCATCAGGAAATCGGAGTCGTGGAGAATCCGGCAAGTGTTTCCGGATTTTCCATGAATACCCAGTATCCCTTGTAAGGAAGAAGATCCACCGACATCGCATCGCGCACATACGACCAGCCGGGCTGGTTGACTCCCGGGCTTATAACGATGAGATATCCTGGATTTGTCGCGTCTCCGTAGATGGTGACCAGCGAATCTTCTATCGATCGTTCTGAAAATCCACCATCCTGGTAGTCCGGTGCAGGCCCTATGAGGTTCCAGCCTTTCACGAGAGAACGGGTAGGTGGTATCGTGATTGACTCCGAGGGATAGACATATGCAGTAGCCGAATTGTCTACTTTAACGTAGAGGGCATAGAGAGGTGTCAAATCATACTGGTAACCGGGGATGAACCATGCAGATCCATTCCAACCGAGGATCACTTCAATGTTATCCAGGGAATTGGAGGGGAATATGTTCTCAAGGTACTGGTGACCTGATCCAAGCAGGATTGGAGTAGAGAAGAGATTCCATCCGTTTCCGAGCTGAACCGAGAAGTAGTCGGGTGATCCTTCCATGAAGGTGACCTGGATAGTGTGGTCTGCAGACACATCATTGAAGGTGTATACCGGGGTTTTCGCAACCGGGGTTCCATCTACCAGAATCTGGTTGATGGTGTATCCGGTTCCCGGAACAATAGTGAAGGACTGATCATTACCGCTTATCACGGAAATCGTGCCCGAAGGAGTGATAGCCCCATTGGGTCCGGCACTCGCGCTGATGTAGTAGGGGAAGACCGGTATTTCGGTTGTTGGAACTGTTGTCGGGACCGTAGTTGGAACTGTGGTTGGAACTGTTGTCGGGATGGTGGTCGGGACCGTAGTTGGAACTGTGGTTGGAACTGTTGTTGGACCCGTAGTCGGGACCGTAGTTGGAACTGTGGTTGGAACTGTGGTTGGAACTGTTGTCGGGGCTGTTCCTCCAACCCGAAGATCGAGGTTTGTATCCAGTCCGCTCGTGAATGGATAGCTGGCAGACCAGGTTGATTTTCCCCCTTCGCGAACCTCTGCCTTAACGCCATTGATGAAGAACGAGATGGGAGCTCCTCCCGGGATCGTAGTGTCCTCTCCCCAGGGTTGTACTTCCAGGGTATTGAAATCGTGAATACCATACTCTCCAACTATAGTGGTGACTAAATCCCCGCCCCCTCCAGTTACGCTTGCAGTGATATGGGTATTTACCGGGGCTGGTTGCGCACCGATGGTAACATTCCCGTAAAACGTATGTGGGAGTATCGGAGCTGCAACTGCTGGTGTCGTTGTACAGATAACAAGGATCAACAGCAGACCGAGCAGAGAGAACCACCCCGTCTTTCTATGAGATATCATTGATCAATCCTCCTGCCCGGAGAAAGGGGGGTTATCCCTTCCTCATTGAGCATTGTCTGTCCTTTTTCCTATACCTGAATTATATGGCTTGCCGGGAAGTAGAACGGGGTAATCTCAAACCCTGCATAGGTTGCGGGGTTTGCCATGAATACCCAGTATGCATCTCCGGTAGCCATATCCTGGGTGTTCTTTACCGGGTCCCAGAATCCGCTGGTCACGGATGCACTCCATGCCTCATACTGGCCTGGTACCGAGGGACTTACGATGATTGCAACTCCCTTCGTGCCTCCGTTGCCTTCCTTGATCGATTCAAGGGCATCCGTCACCTGCTTGAAGGCTTCATCGTCTTCGAGGTCAGCCACGGCGACTCCCCACCGTCCCTGGTCACCGAGGTCACAGCAGCCATTCTCACGATCGATACCCCACGGGGCACCGATCAGGTTCCACCCTGATTCAAGCGGAATTGCTGACAGTCCTGGAGAGGGTCCGGCATTGTAGAGCACCGGGAACCTTGACTCGGATTTCATCTTGATGTAATACCCCTGTCCCGGGATGATCTCTTCGCCGCTGGCTCCGACGTTCACCCATACATCATCCGCTGCATCCCACTTGTACACGACCACGATGTTCTCGCGGGTGATGAACTTGCCAAGGGTTGCAATATCGGGTATGGTGTTTGCCTCATCGGCCAGGGTCACCGGTACAGAGAGGGTGTTCCAGCCGCACTGGAGCGGGAGCTGTGAACCATAGATCCGGATGTTGGTGCACGAGCCGTCGAGCATACACATCGCAGAGCGGTACAACCACGGGTCGTAATGGACGCGGTGGCTCACCTCGTCACCGTTTCCAAGGGCATCGCTCCGCTGGTCCATTTCATGGCAGCGGCAGTCAATACAGTCGACAATCGGTGCGGGTCCGGCACTCGGGCCTCCCGGGCTGCCCCAGTAGTTCTCCTTGGCAACGAGGTCGCAGCATGCGAGGTTCTTAACACCCCAGTACTCGTTGCACCAGATATCATTGTACCTGAAGTCGATCCTGCTGGGTATTGCGGCTTCAGTCAGCATGCCGAAGATACCGTTTTCATGGATCTGGTTTGCCTGGATGATGATCTGGCCGCCCTGGGTTGCACCTTCCATAAGGTAGATGCCAGCGTGGAAGTTATCGGTCACATTGTTGTGAACGATATAGAGGGTCATATTGCACCCCCCGCAGCCTTCCCTGTCCCAATCTGGCTCAGGAATTATCGGGCAGGTACCAGAACAGCACTTCCCAATTGCACACAGATCAGGTCCACAGGGTTGCAGGTCCTCGGGATTGCTTGGTTCATTACTGTTAGGCCTGCATTCAGAGCAGGGTTCTCCGCAGACGTCACCAACGCACCGGATCTGGATACCGGCGTCGGTCCAGCCGTCCAACGTTCCACACGCAGTGGGATCACTGGTGAAGTACTTGGTCCCGGCCTTTTCAACTTCCCATTCACCCTTGGGAGCTACACCTGTTTCAGCAAAGTGTCCATTGTGGTAAATCTCGTTTAACAGGATCTCACTGCACGCCGGGCTGTGGGTGATCGCTTCGGGATCGATGGTCTCAACACCACAGAAGAGGCAGCCTGCATCGATACCGTCATCGATGTTGTTGTGGATCTTGTTATCGGAAATGAGGATGACGGCATCGTTGACGTAGATACCATTCTCACAGTTGTTGTAGATGTCATTCTTGACGATATTGATCCTGCCACGACAGCATGGAACCTTGATATCCTTACACTCTACTTCTTCACACCCGTTCTCATCACACCCTGGTCCTTTTATGCTGTCGAGAATTGTGGCTTCTGCACATTTCTCGCTCCAGAGCCACACCAGGACTCCGTTTGTCTTGGAGTTCTTGATAGTGAACCCTTCGATTCCCGTGCTTCCTGCCGAGAGGAGGACTGCTCCAGATTTGCCATTGGGATAGTCTCCTTTCGGGGTCACTGTCTTTGCATCGATGACCGGTGATGTTCCATCCTTGTTCTTCAGAAGGACACCTGGGGTGTCGATCTCGATTGTTTCTGTGTACACCTTGCTGTCATCGGCCTCGACGACCATCCCGATGAGTCCTTCCCACTCCGGGTTACAGTCAAGGTAGTCCTGGGTGACCAGATCCCATGCAGGTTCTTTGGCTTCGACACTGACAATGTCCTTAACATTATCAGGCATGGAAGGTGCCCATACCCACTGGCCGTTTGTCAGGATCGTGACGGTTGCATACTGAATCGGGGTCTGTGGATCGGTATCCTCATAGGTGACTCTGAAGGTCTCCGGGCGTTCAACCGGGGCTGATTTCACAACTACCTCCGGAATTACTCCGGATGCTGTTACTCCATCAGTGCTTCCTGCATCGTCATACTCATAGAGTATCGTACCTGCATCCCATACCTCAAGGTTGAAGTCAGCTGAGTGGCCTCCTTTATACAGATCATCCGTAAAGTCGAGCATCGGCTGGATCTTATCGGTTCCCCATACTTTGACCTTGACAACATCACCACACTCACTCAGAGGAAGCTGGTACTTCAGGTATCCATAGACCGGCTTCTTTATGAACGTCGCGGTAATCTTGTAGGAACAGTGCAGTTCGTCGAAGGTATAGGTTGCCTGGACAGTACCATGCTTGTCGATAACGGTACAATCTTCGCAATCCTTGTAGATGATATCTTCCGGATCTGGTACGCCTTCGCACAGCGGCTCGATCACAATCTTGTCGATGATGTGGCTTTCTCCCGTGATCAGGTAGGTCGGAGTTGACCCGACTTTGAACATCTTCTCAAAATCAGGTGCAGCACTCTCTCCGGTCGGGGGATACGTTACATGTCCACCAGGCCCGGAGGATGCAATAATCTTGACATACCTTGTACTCTCCTGCGGGCACCGCTGCAGGTCGTTTGCCACCCACACAACGAAGTCATAGCACATCAGCTCATCGCAGGTAATGCAATCCCCAAAAGGACAATCGGGTTCGTCACAGGGAGCGGAGAGTCCGCATTTGAACCAGATCGTGACATCCTTGTTCATCGGGATACTCTCTGATATCCAGATCTTGACCGCTTGTGATGCGTTCTTAGGGGCAAAAACGGGCAGTTCATCCTTACCGTACACTGTTACATCAGCAGCAGGTTTGTAGGAATGCCCTTCCCACTTGATCTGGACACATTCTTCGGCTAGGGTAGGGTCTATCTCAATTGCTTTGTCAAAGAAGACCCAGAAACCGTTTGTATCAGCCTGAAGCCCTGCATCCGAATGGAACGAGATGTAGAATTCATAATTGCAATCCACGAACAGTTTGACATCCTTGATGTCAGGATCTGTACCACAATCTGCAGCTGTACAAGCCTGGAAAAGAAGCATGCAGCTGAGCACAACCAGTATGGCTGTTGCTACGCGTGATTTACCAATAAATGGCCACCTTGTCATATCTATCCTCCTTGCTGATGACAACCCGGACTGCCGGCCCTTCAGCCACCACGCTCCTGCCAGCAGCACCATCCCTGCTTGCAGTTGTAGAGGCCGGCCCACCGTGCTGTCACGAATAATCTGCAGTTTTGTTCTGATATTCTCACCAGATCTGGTGAGAATCCGGACATTTTTCTCTCTGCAGCGCCCTTTTCTTGATCACAGGGTATGCAGTGCTCCCTTGTCCGAAAGGGGATAAAACACCGTATGAAATAATACTATATAAAAGTTGTTCATTTTTTTTGGGCAAAATGTTGAAAATATGGGGTGATTGAGGGTAGGGAGGGATAATTTATGCGATTCCATCTTTGTATATTATGAATTTTTATAAATATAACCGATTGGTTAAATCATTGAACTCTCCGGTATAATCTCGAATTATATCAATTATTTTTCAAATTAAATCGTTTTATGTGGTGTTTTTTCAGACCTGTTTTTCTGGACTTTGAAAGAAGCGAGCCTTTCTATTGCGGCAATGTCTGCTTCGGGCCCGATTACCAGTTTTTTATTTTTCACCGCGCTCTCCTGAAACATTCTTCCTACGTCGTTTCTGATGATGAGAGTAGTATACCCCGCGCCGGATCCCACCGCACCAGCAGAAATATCAGAGCAAGCAGCTGTGAGATCCAGACATAAGTGGCACCCTTGCCTGACT
>JAJRBU010000032.1 GCA_028679315.1 Methanoregulaceae archaeon | reverse complement strand
CACCTATGACAAGTGATACTAACAGCAACCGTAGGATAATGAGCCAGAAACGTTTCTTCATGATCCCTTTCCACCTTTTCACTTTTTACCCCTCTCTCCCTCCCGATCTGAATGGTCCGGTCACCGAGTTGCTGAAATGGTGAAAAGGTCATGATTCCCGCAGGTATTCGCACCTGGTATCGGAAGCCCGTGATGCTACAATGAGCTTATCGTGTACACTATCCGGACAGCACTCGGGATGGCAGACGGAAACCAGACCTTTTCGGATGTGACTCCCGCAGGCCTAACTTATTTACAGGATGATAAAAAGAATTGCAATGCAGTATCGATTGCAGAATAACTCAAGGTTTATGGAATCACTCCGGAGCACGAAGTATAATATCCCATTCCCATCCCTTGGTGAACATCTTGGAGAGTTTTTCCAGAGGGACATGAGGATATGACTGAGTACCCATCGTCACTATGAAAGGTGGAGCCTATTTCCCAGGGACATGAGGAACTTTCGCTGCAATGGCACCACTCCCTGCGATTTCGTAATTTTTTAGGGACATGAGGAATTTCCCACCCCCGACATCACCTCCCTCAACCAAATCATCCACCATTCCAATCTTCCAAGTCGAAATATCCTAAATCAGAGAATAGAGTGATGGGGTAATATGTCACCATGAAAATTCAGTCTCACCCTGCTCCGTCAATCGATAGTTTAAGGAATCCTTCGGAGACAGAACCGGTGAGGCTACTCATTCTGTGGTGCGATCACACAGAGAAAATGAAAGAATTGCGTCGCGATACTGAATGAAAAGAGGTTACCGATAAAAAAAAGTCCCGTGGGGGAGTTCCCCGGGATTTATACGCTGGTAAGACCGGAGACCCACCCCATCTGCTTGTCGAAGAGGGTGATCTTGCCGTTGACTGTGGTCCGCTCTTTGAACTCCATCAGCTCGAAGAGGCCGGTTTTCGCGTCACGGCCTTCCATGATGGTCCCTTCAGTGTAGGCAGTTACCTTCCCATTGGAGGGGAGATTGCCGAGCGGGGTGACACGGATGTTATGGTTGAGCGATACCGGAGTGTTCAGTGAACCGATGACAAACCTGCTGTTCGTCTGGGTGTTGGTGTTCACCACACTTCCATCGAAGGAGCTCCCGGAATTGATCGTGTTGGCAAAGCTACTCAGGAAGAGACCTTCTGTCGATGTGATGGTCGATCCACCCTCCCCGAGGAAGCTGATCTGCTTGGTGACTTCGATATTACCAGCATCTGCCATCGTGACGCCTACGAAGAGCAGTGCCAGAGCGATGACAAGTATTCCTATCTTTTTCATACCATTCCTCCTGTATTGCATGTTGAGTACCTCAACATCACTACTCAATGTTGGGATTACATTATATAAAATCATTCAACCTGGCGGTATGATATTTGGTACGATCGGTTTAAAGGAACTATCCATTTTTTTGATAAGAACGGAACATTAATACAATCCGTTTCTTGGTAAGAGGGTTCCTAAGTACTATCAGTTCTTCATGCGATTGGCAATTGGGGATTTAGGGTAATTCCTGCGATTTATTGTGTCCTGTATTAGTTCTTCCTTCCAATCAGGGTAAAAGTGGGGGAGTCAGTGCCGCCCTCTCCGGTGAACAAGATCCTCATAGCCTCCCGAGAGAAGCGACCAGGTCTGATGAGGATTTTTGAATATGTCATGGAGTCGGGTGATCTCTGCTGCCAGACTGTCAGCCGGAACCCCGCGTGTCCCCTCCAGGGAAAAATTGATAAAATCGGGATTATCGGTCAGGTTATCCACCTTCACGAGGATATGATCGGGATCGACAATCCATGCCGCCTCGACAATGGTCCCAAGGGAACGGAATCCTTTCCGGGTTGGCTTCACGAAAAACAGCACGAAGAAATCCCCTTCAGGGACCCGCCCCTTCTCGGTGCACGGTTTTTTGTGCCCCCCGCACGAGGACAGGGTGACGAGATCATCCAGTGCAGACATCGCCAGCACCAGGTTCTTGACCGATTCGTCCGCATCCGCTGGTTCCCCATATCGTAGCTGGCCGGCCAACTTCTCAAACGATGGCTTTTTCCAGTGCCGGGCCCGGATCTTCTCCAAAGTCATGCGCTTCATCCCTGCCTTGTTTCGAATCCTTCATCCCACGCAATGGAGGGGTGTTCTGTTCCACGTGATGTAAATGGTTGCGGTCCGGCAGGGACCCGATCTCCTCCATGATCTATCTTTCGAGGACCTTATCATGGTCATATACGACTTGAGTCAGATTCATAAACGGATCTGACCATACCTTGCACGGAATCTACGGATATATGGATCTAATATTGAGAGAAACAGGAGCTTACACCGCAGTGGATCAGGGATCTGGCAGGGAGATCTGGCAGGAGCCTGCCCATGGTTACCCCTAGTCAGCAGTATGGAATTTTCCCCTCCCATGCTCATGCCTTCCGGACTGAACATGGCACCACTCCCATCAGTCACTCACCCCATCCATTCAGTCACTGGACCTGTACAGGGTGAAATTGAACCGGACACATCGTAATATTTTAAATATGCCGGTCAAGAGATGCCTTGCCTGGTAAGTCAGGGAAGAATCCCCCTGATTACCCGGAGGCGAATCTGCCACGTACCGGTACTGCCTCACCGGTACGACCTCCAGGCGATGCCGCCTTCGTTCAGCCATGGAAGTGCGAGACAAGGAGAAGAGATCAGTCACGTTCGTTCAATGCCCAATCAGGGTATCGATGAGATGTAGGGAAAATTTGCGCCATACCGTTGTCCAATAACCGGAAGCACACGCCGACCTGGACAACCTGGAATCCGCATATTCATGCAGTCGCGAATATTTGAGAAGGAGCAGCTCGATAGGAATACTATAGGAGAGCCGTTGTAAGCATCCTACAGCGGCATTTTTTTCTGGTGTTTTTTGAGCCATTCAAGGGTAAAGGAGTCGAACCATTCGATGATACCCGACACGACAGGAAAGAATCAGCCTCTTTATTGAGGTTTACCGCTCTCATTTCGCACCGAAGAGAACTCAACTCCGGCAATGCCACTGCCGGAGTGAGGTAAAAAATAGATGCCGAATAGATTCCTTACACAAATTCTATAACGGCTGTGCCCATAAGATCGGTGTCATTCACCGTGACATCAGCGGTGTTCGTGAAATCCGTGGTGTCAGGCATTTCGAATTTCAGGGCGGTCTGGTACTTGATGTAGATCATCAGCTCCTCGTCTATCTCCAACGGCATATCGAGATCAATTTCAAGGCTGACTTCCCCTGCATCATTGTCAACCGAAGCAAAGGTCACCTGCGGGGTATCCGTAAGTACTTCGGCAAGGCCATCCGCGCCTATCTTTAATATCTCAACTCCTCCGCCAAGCTTGCCGGGATTCACATCGAACTGCGTCCCGAACGCATCATCAAGGGCGACGGTATCAATTCCAATCCCTGTGATAGTAATGACGGCATAGAGCTGGCCTGGATTGGTACTCGTCACTTCACCATTTTTATTTACCACATACTTGACTTCGTACTTCCCATCGCCATCGGTGTCCGGAAGCGTCATTCCGAGGTCAGCCGGCTC
>JAJRBU010000119.1 GCA_028679315.1 Methanoregulaceae archaeon | reverse complement strand
AGCGTGCTCGGCACCGGGGTGCAGGCAGGATTCCCCTGTGACTGCGGCACTGCCTGCATCGCCTGCGGGAAGAAGGGGACCGGGACGCTCGTGGGCCGGTCGTACTAGGGTACGGATATTTTTCCCATGGGAGTGTGCGTATCCGGCCACCACACGTTCTGTCGAACGGGTCGGATAATTCCGTTCCAGCGATGGTCCCTCCCATAACAGATTGGTTATTGAACCGCCTCCTGGGTGCCCTCCTCATGAGGCGGCGTCCGTTCCATGCGGGGTGGACAGCTACAACACGGTTCCAGGGGTTTCCTTTCGGTTTTGTATATTTCAGAAGATACCTTCGTTCATCACATCGCAAATGTTCAGTCACTGAGCAGCAGCCGGGGCGCCCCGGTGGAGGTGTGCATCTCATGCGAGGGTATGGGGACGGCAGCCCCCACAGAAGGAACCCTTTTTTCACGTTTATGAACAGGGAACTCTCTTTCTATCCTGTGGAGAAAAAGATCGGATCCTTCCAAAAAAGAGGGGTACGTTTCAGCACCGGTGGCAGTAGTAGCGGTACGTGAGGCCGGGGACGGCAAGGTCGCCTGCCGCCATCTTCCGTCCCCCGAAAAAGAAGATCTTCCCGCAGGTGGCACACCGCTTCGGCCGGACGCGGTCGATGATCTGCATCGGGACCTGGAGCATGAACGTGGTATCGGGCTTGGTGGTGCCCTGCAGGTCCTGGTCGTTGAACGTGGCTACGAACTGCATGATCTGCATCGGGCTTGCCCCGATCTCGATGAAGCGCTTGAAGATGAAGTAGTTGAACACGAGCCAGGGGAGATCGGAGCGGTCGATGAACTCCTCGATCTCGTTCTCCTGGGTCTCAAACTCCTCGAATTCACATCCGCAGAGGGGGCACCGCCCTTTCACGAGCTCTTCCAGATAGACCTCTTCCCGGCATCCGGGACAGGTGGTATGGGGGGCATGCATTCGCGATGTCATGGTATCAGAGCGTCCTTGTATGGTCTGGTATTCGAAAGAAAGGGAGCGTATGTTCCAACGTGCTATGGTGAGTGGTCCGCATAACGGTACCGATCTTTTCACCGCACGCCTGGGAGGCACGGCAAATCACGTCCGCACCAGGGCTTGCACGGCCGATGAATCCGTGTGCCATGCAGATTCCGATGCTGCTCCTCTCTTCACCGTGACCTTCATCCAGTGTTCGACTGCCTCTTCTATTTGTAGCTCCTGCTCATAAAACTATATCACGGTACAACCGGTCCCGACCGTTGCATGCGACAATGACAGGGAAAGCACGGTTTTTTTGAGCGATTCAGCGCAGGAGAATCCCAAAGACGCCCGACATGCACCGGAGGGCTTCATGGTTGTTGCCCGTCCGCCAGCTCATGATGCCTTTCTTGACGAGGTCCCTGATATCGTTCTTGTCGATGCCGTAGGCGGTCATGAAGCAGCGTACGGACTCGTCCGGGTTCCCGAGCATGAAGTGGCAGTTGGAGAGGATGACCCATGCATCGGCATACCCGGAGTCCCGTGCGACGAGGGATGAGAGGCTGGAGACCGCCTCCTCGTACCGGCCGGTCCGGGAGAGGGCGAGGCCTTTCCAGTACAGGATCCGCCGGTTCCCCGGCGATTCCCGTTCTGCATTCCCGAAGCACTCGATCGCGGCATGGTACTCGTGGAGCCCGCAGAGGGCGATCCCCTTGGTCACCCATGCTGCTGTATAGCGGGGGTAGATCTGGATTGCCCGGTTGAGTGCCTGGACGGCTTCGGGGTAGTTCTTCAGCTGGATCTGGGCATGGCCGGCATTCACCCATGCCCCGATGTACCGCGGTCGGAGTTCGGTTGCCCTGGTGCAGCAGTCGAGCTCTTCGCTGAATCGACCGAGCATCCCGAGTGCCTGGCCCTTGCTGTTCCATGCCTCCGCTGATGCAGGGTCGGCTGCAAGGGCCTGGTCGCAGCAGGCGATCTTCTCCTCGAACCGGCCCAGTTTCCCGAGGGCAAATCCTTTCTCCAGGAGGGCGTCGACCGAGCCGGGTTCGTTCGCAAGCACGAGGTCGCAGCACCGGATCTCCTCGTCGTACTTCCCCATCTTGCCAAAGGCGAATGCCTTGCCTAACAGGGCAGGGATGTAGTCCGGCCGCTTCCAGAGTGCCTGGTCAAACCAGAAGAGTGCCTCCTCCTGCATCTTCTTCCGTGAGAGCCGGGTGCCTTCACTGACAAAGGATGCTTCGCTGCCATCCCGGATCAGGTAATGGTACCTCCCGGGGCTGGTCCCATGTGTCCCGGTCTCCTGCAGGATGCCGGAGGGTTCGTCCATGGTAGGAGTATCAGAAATAAGGGTGATAAATAGTATTGCCTTATAAGAGGCTGCCTCCGTTCCGGAAAAGGGGCTTTTTGATGCCCTGAAAAATGAGACGGAATCAGTTCACGCGGACGTAGGAATCGTGCCGTTACTCAGGCACGGGTGGCATGAAACCTGTTGGAAGTGTTTCGTATCTCCATGTTCTTCTGGCTGGTACTCCAGTTCTTCCCGAATCCTCCGTTCTCCTTCAGCCGATTGGTATCCGGTTCTGGTCTCTCTGGGGGGGTTTTATGTTCACGGGCAGGGCGCTCGTCTTCGGTGACAGTGATGGTGATCTTCGCCCAGTCCAGCTCCGCTCCGCTCCCGGAACTGACCCTGAAGTAGAGAAGCGAGGGGGATCCCACCATGGTTTCATCAGCAATAAATCTCTGGTGGATGACCCTCACCTCTTTTCTGGTCTGCTCATGGAACAGCAGGCTGCGGAGGGTCTGCCATGGCTCTGACGTGGCATTGAAGAGCGTGAAGGTAAGGGCACCTCTCCCGTCTTTCTGTGCCATTCCCGTAATGGCCAGCTTGTCACCGGGATGCACGGTGATTCCTCCCGATTCCTGCCCGTCGAGGACAAGGTGGGTTCCGCCCGGGCCGGTCACCTGTACTTTGAGGATCGACCCGGTTGCCTCCCCGGCAGCTGCCCCGGGGAACACCGCGACAAGCACCAGTGCAGCGAGCACGATGCTGATGGTCAGTAATGGTTTCGTGTGTATCGCACCTCCCATATTTACGCATGACTATACAAGGGGTGGTATAAATTATTATCAATCCTCATGGTTCAATCAATCCAGTTTGTAACGTCGCAGGTCAGGAGTTTGGGAAGGATATCGATGCGTCGAAAGCATTTTACCCCCGGACCATCCCATGTCAGAATATGAGTAATGCTGCTCCCCCTGCAGCCCTGACGATTGCCGGGTCCGACTCCGGGGGCGGTGCAGGGATCCAGGCCGACCTGAAGACCTTTGCCGCCCTCGGGATCTGGGGGACCACGGTGGTGACGGCCATCACCGCACAGAACACCCGGGAGGTGCTCGGGGTCTCGATGGTCCCGGAGGCGATAGTGACCCTCCAGATCAAGGCAGTCCTCGAGGACTTTCCCGTCCGGGCAATCAAGACCGGCATGCTCGGCTCTGCCGGGATGATCTGGACCGTCGCCCGTGCCATTCCCCCCGACATCCCGCTCGTGCTCGACCCCGTCATGATCGCTACAAGCGGGAGCCGCCTCCTTGACGAGGACGCAACCGCGGTCCTCCTCTGCACCCTCCTCCCGAGGGCAACCGTTGTCACCCCGAACATCCCAGAAGCCCTCGTCCTCTCCGGCATGAAACACATCACCTCCATCCCCGAGATGAAAGAAGCCGGCAGGACGATCCTCGACCTCGGCCCGGACTATGTCGTGGTGACCGGCGGGCATCTCCCCGGCGACGAGGCCGTGGACGTCCTGGTCGGACCCGACACGGAGATGATGCTGAAGTCGCCGAAGTATCCGTACCCGGTGCATGGCTCCGGATGTTGTTTCTCCGCGGCGATGGCAGGGTATCTCGCCCACGAGTGCTCGGTCGAGCTGGCTTTCTCGAAGGCAAAGGGGTTCATGGACGGGGCGATTCAGGGAGCGGTAGCGAGCCGGTCGGGACATTACAGCGTAAGGCCGGGGTGAGCCAGAACTTCCCGCAGGGGGCGTATTTGCCGGCGGTTGTGCCGGGCCACACGGGAAGGACGGATCTCTGGAGGGTGATTCAGATTGCAGGCAGTGCCGACTTCTTCCTGAGGTATGTGTCCGGACGAACCATTGTAGGAAGGATCACGACGGTTGATGATCCACCCTCCTGTTATTCACCAGTAGGTTTTTCTTTTGGGTCCCAGCCCTGCCGTGACCAGGATCATGTTTTAAATAGTGGTTCCCGGCATGTTCCACTATGAAACAATGGATGGTAGTACCACTCGTGGTCATCATCGCAGGATTCCTGGCAGCCGCCCCTGCCGCGGCCTGGGATCTCAGCGGGACGACCACGGAATGGCCGGTGGATCCTGATCTCTTTCCGGATGCCGCCCCTTACGATATCATCGTTCTTGAAGACGGCTCGGTCTGGTTCACCAGCAACCCGGAATCCGATGAACCTGCCGCTGACCTGTTTACGTTCCTCCTGCCTGACGAGGTTTTTGTCCGGTACAGTCCCGATGAGTTTTCAGCACATTTCCAGACCCTTGCCCCTGCTCCGGATGGTACGATCTGGATCACAGACCAGTTCGGCAGCCTGGTCCGGTTCTCCCCTTCCACGCACGTATTCGACCAGTTTGTCCCTCCCGCTGATTTCCCTGACGATGTATCGCCGTACGGGGTCACGGTTGCCCCTGATGGGAGGGTCTGGTTCACGTGCTGGTCGACCACCCCCTGCATCGGGGTGTATGACCCTGTTACCGGCGGATGGACTCCCTACCCTCTGCCGGCTACGGTCGATCCGCTGGGATACCCGGTCGAGATCGATCTCGCGGATGATGGCACAGTCTGGTTCACAATCCGGAGCTGGGGGCCGGCCAGGCCTGCTCTTGGCCGCCTCGATGACCAGGCAACGGGCGCGATGACCGTCTGGATGGACTGGACGGCCACATCTCCGACGGTGACGCTGACCAACGGCCCGCTTCCCCGGTTCCTGAACACTCCCTGGGGTATCATCGCGAACGGCGAGGATCCGGCAGAGGTCTGGTTTACCGACAAGAACGCCGGTCTCCTGATCCGGTTTGTCGAGGGGGAGGCACCCGGGACAGGTGTTGCGACCTGGTATGATGTCTTTGACACCCTGCTCGACACCCATTTCATCGCTGAGGACCCGGAGGGAGATATCTGGCTTGCCTCCCTGATGGGATACTCGATCGGGGTCTTTGACCAGGAGACCTCGACCATCGAGACGAGGGCGGTGCCATCCGGGGAGTCCCCCCTGAGCATTGCCATCTCCCCCGAAGGGTCGGTCTGGTGGACTACGGCACGGCGGGAGCCGTATACCGGCGGGGTCGGCAGGCTCATCACCCTCGAGGCACCGGTTGCGGACGCCGGGTTGGACCAGATTACCCTCCGCTGCGGGTCGGTGACCCTTGACGGGAGCGGATCCTCCGATCCCGATGGCAGCATCGTCATCTATGCCTGGGACTTCGGCGACGGGACCACCGGCTCGGGGGTCACCGTGACCCACACCTATCCCTCGGCCGGGGACTTCACGGTCACCCTCACGGTGACCGACGATGACGGCATGACCGGTTCCGACACCGCGACAATCACGGTCCTCACTCCCACCGGGGGCATCACCGAACTGCGGTCCATGGTCATCGACCTGCCCCTGCCCCTCCAGCGGGAGATGGTGCTCCTGGCCTATCTTGACAATGCCCAGAGCCTGATCAACAGGGGAGCGTGCAGCCGGGCTGCCACCACCCTCCTTGCCTTCAACAAGTTTGTCAACAGGATCCGGGGAGAGGACCTTACCGATGACCAGGCAGACCTGCTGATCGATTTCTCCAACGGGATCATTGCGTCAATGGAGGACTGTGGCTGCCGGTAATTCTCACCACCCCCTTTTTTTCCAAGTATTTCCTGGTTAATTCTCTCCTTGTTCATTTCGAAAGGAAACAAATGTCTTGCTCCGAAGATATGAGGGAAAGATTCGGGCGTTTACTTCCTGTGAAAAGAAAATTTGGGGGATACGTAAGAGAGATTTGTTTCAAAACGAGTTGAAGGAAATAAAACTCACATGCATTGCATATTCTCCTGACCGATTCCTCAAAAATCATATTATTGGTTGATTTGGATGCCAACGGAGCCAAATCCTGCAATTTTTAACACGTATCTGTCCATGAAGTTTCCGAAGTGAAAAATAATATCAGCACGAAAAAGACCATATGCATACGAGGAGCTGCCATTTCTTCACTATTGCTACCGTTATCATTTTACTCACTGCAACCTGTGGATGTATCCAACAGCAACCGATTCCCACAGAAGATGCTAATCCCATTGTGATGGAACCAACCACTCCAACAATGGAAGTAAGAGAGACATCAACCGCAACACCAACCGACTATACGAGTGATGACAAACAATTTATTGATGCGGCAGAAGCATGTTACCGAGACACCCCCCAGATCATAAACCTTACAACCCATAATACATTTTTAAAATGCATGCAGAATACATCTGACCCGGCCAGTGTTTGCGCGAAGAGCTATAAACGTGATGCTCTAAAATACACAAATGTTGATGATACAACGGCGGGATATCAAAGAGAAACGCATAACGTACACCTGGCCCGTTCTATGTTCTTTGAAAATATGGCCTACAATGCCACACGCCAGGAGTTTGAGCCATGCCCTTGATTGTGCGATTGTTAACCAGGTCGAACGGTTCTTTTAGGGAACACAATATCCTGAAAATGACCTTTAAACAGGGTAACGGCATCCTCACTTCTTTCTTTATTCCCGTCTCCAAACGTTTTAGGATTTGCACCTGATTCATCTCGGCCGTGAACTTTCACGAGCCGAATATATGTATAGCAACCAGCAAGAGTACTGGTTTGAAGGTGGAACTTCTTATGGCGACATTCCCAATCCAAGACGATACGGTATCGTCCTCATGATACTGCAATTTGTGCATTATTCGATGTTGTAGCAATCGTGAGCACTCTTTCATAATCACTGTGTACCCACCTCTTTTAGCTAGCCCCACGTATCTAAAAATATCCACATATATTGTTCCGATTCGAAATCAGAGCGTGATTAATCGATATTATGAACCTTCACTGTCCGAACAAATGTATAGAAAAGCGAGAGATTACTGGAATGCACAGTGTTTGCCCGCAA
>JAJRBU010000167.1 GCA_028679315.1 Methanoregulaceae archaeon | reverse complement strand
TTCACGGGCATGGTTTGTACTGGTTGTTTTTTCCCTTCTGGTGGTCCTGGTTTTCCTCGGAGGATGCGTAACCAAACCTCCGGTTCCATCTGACAACCATACAGATCAGAACGTGGTGGTTGATTACACAAGAACCGGAGGAATCGCGGCCTTTGATGACCGACTTGTCATTTTCGAGAATGGACAGGCCGTCTATTCACGGAGAAACAGGACAGGAGAATTCACTCTCCCATCTGACGGGCTTTCAGAGCTCAAGAGGCTCCTTTCAGATGCAGATTTCCCCTCGCTCGCATCTTCGTATCCAGCACCTTCACCTGGTGCTGATTATTTCTCTTACACAATCACCCATGATGGGAAGACAGTAACAACCGAGACAGGCGGGATACCAGATCCTCTCGTTGCGGTGATTGGCCGCCTTGATTCCATCCTTGCCGATTATGCTCCTCTCATCTGATGCTTGAGGTTCCTCTTTCATTTTTCACAGGTGCTTCTTATCCCTGGAGTCCTGTATTCAGGATCTTCTGTGATGGATTGGTACGCCTCTCTGCGATTAAACCGGAAGGAATCAGAAAAAAAACCACATGATTCCCCGTGTGATACAAGCATACCGAATGAAAATGCATGAGGCATTTTCTTATAAAACCTGGGGATCTTCGCGCTCGAGCGGTGGATCAAAGATGGTGGATAAGAAAGGAAATCCTCTACTCCTGATACATGCATGACTGCACGTCATGACCGAGACGTCCGATTGCATCCGCCCGGCAGCGCTGGCAGTGCCGCATCTGTTTCACGTATTTTCCGCACTCATCCTGCATCTTCCTCTTCATCTCCGGGGTTGGCGGGGTAATATCGGCAAATTTGTACTGGGCAATCAGTGGGATGACATTGAAATTATAGACCCCCATCTCGCCCACTTTCTTCGCAATCTCTGGAATATGCTCCTCGTTGATGCCCGGGATATACACCGTATTGATCTTGACGATCATGTGGCGTTCGACCGCCATCTCGATCCCTTTCAGCTGGTTATCGAGGAGTGTCTTTGCACCTTCAATACCGGTGTACCTCTTCCCCTTGTAATCGATGAACTGGTATATCTTCGCCCCGATTTCCGGATCAATTGCATTCAGGGTTACCGTGAGATTTCCCACATCATATTTCTGGAGAAGATCAATTTTATCGGGGAGCAGGAGCCCGTTGGTGCTGATACACTTGATCACGTTCGGGAATTCTTCGTGAAGTCTCCGGAGGGTTTCAAACGTGCCTTCATTGGCGAGCGGCTCACCCGGGCCGGCTATCCCGATGACTTTGATGTAGTTGAACTTCTCCATCACCTTCCTGACCATATCAATTGCCGCGTCCGGGTCAAGCACCCTGGTCGTGACCCCCGGGCGGCTTTCATTCACGCAGTCAAAATCCCTTATACAATAGTTGCACTGGATATTGCACTTGGGAGCAACCGGAATATGGCATCTTCCGAATGCATGGCATGCCTGCTCAGAAAAACACGGGTGTTCTTTGATCCTTCGCAGCTGTTCCGGATCCCACTTGACCTTCCGTCCGGCAACTTCTGCTTCCCTGTATCCGTCATCTGTCATGATGCCTTCTCGTACCTGTGTTGTTCGTGTCCATTCCAATAAAAATGATCCGATGGGGAACTCCGGGGCGTAGCCAGGATTACCAAGAGTCTCATCCCAGGGGTCCTCCTGGAGTTTCATAGTACATCTTATACCCTTTTGCGGGGGAATATGTACTATGAAGCGGGAGATAATTCCGGCAGGAGGCAGGATATCCAGGGTATGGCTCTCCGCAGCTCTCCTCGTATGTTGTGCCCTCGTGGTAGTGGCTGGCTGTTCAGGCCCCGGGCAAGTGGGAGTAAAAACCAATGATACCGTAAGGGTCAGGTATACCGCATCATTCCAGGATGGGACAATTTTTGATACCAACGTCAACAGCAGCCCACTTGAATTCACGGTAGGAAGTGGCCAAGTCATCTCCGGGTTTGATGAAGCGGTAATCGGAATGACCCCCGGCATGACAAAGACGGTCACCATTTCACCTGAAAAAGGATATGGCATATACAATCAATCGTTGATTTTCAGGGTTAATCAGGCAGAGGTGAATGAATTTTTACAGGAGCAGGAGTCCAAGGGAACTCTTTTTGGTTTCCAATATCCTGGAATCGGATCCGGTTATCGCTGGATAAATCCCGATGGGAGTCCGGGATACATGAGGTTTTTAAATGTCACTAATACGATGGTAACAGTCGATCTGAACAATCCTCTTGCGGGAAAGAATATGGTATTCGAGATCACGCTCGTCGAAATTGTCAATCCAGGGACCTGAATAAGAGCGCAGTGTATAGAGAATCACTTGATACGGTAAGCAGCCAAAATCCGGGGGATATGATCGGATCCCCCGTCCCGGGCTTGATCCGATCTGCGAGGAATTGGCTGCATCCGGGATCTTTTCAAGGGAACATATCCCGATGGTAAAAATCGTGGTTATTTCTCAGGGAATTTATAATTGAAGCAAATAAATAATGAAAAAAGGTTCGCGGATGGGTTCACCTGCCCGATTCGATCCGATACCTTTTTTATCAGAATGTTGTATCTCAAATTGGTGTACCGAACAACCGCCCCGTCATTGCTAATGCCTGGAGTACTGCCAATATAGATGCCACCTTGATTGTTTAGTGCTTTTCCGGGCAGGCTTCGCCCGCGGAATCGGTGCACCAAAAAATGGATTTTATTTTCTTCTATATAAATCATTTGGTTGAATTCTCATTTTTTAACGATATTTTTGATGGCGTCAGCCAGATCACACTTATTTGCCTGAAATAACCTGTCATTCCACTCAAAATATTTCAACAGTTATAATGCCTTATTATTTAAAAAAAGCCAGAATTCTTTGATTTTTTAAAAACTTCTTCTCTGTGCTCCAATCAGCTCCCTCCCGCTTTAGGTATGCCGGATCAGGCTGGGAACGCATAAAACGGGATCAATTTTTTTATAAAAAAATGGGGGTGCCGCACCATCAAGCGGGGTTGAACTCCTGTTTCATGGTTTGATTGGATAATTGGAGACAGATGGGCTCGAGGAGATTCGAACTCCTGACCTCCGCCGTGTAAGAGCCTGCGATTGCGACGTAGCACAATCTCAGGCGGCATTTGTTCAAAGGCAAATACCAGGGCAGACGTCATATGAGAAGAATGGTAGTGCAACACTATCCGATATTCAGCTTCCCTACTCTATTGATGAACTTCACTCTTTCACGGAATCAAGGAAAGATGGCTTATCGAAGAAGTCTCTCAACTGGATTGAGAAATCATCTGATACAATATGGGAGGTAACTAAAGGGACTATATCACAGCAGAGTATGGAACAGATTAGGCGTTATGTGTTGCAAAAATACTCTTCTGATAGTTCTTATTCTAAAGTGGTTTCATTTACGAAATCGTTCCTCCGATACCTATCAAAAATACGGATGGATTTACGATACAAGTCGTTCGATCTTTTCCTGGACAAACCCAGAGCAGTGAAAGAACGTAAAACAGTGACAAGTCGGATTATTACGAAAGAAGATATCCAGAATGTTCTGAATCATATCAAACGAGCACATGATGAAGGTAGAATCGATAATAGACGCGTTTCCCAATATACGACACTAACTCTATTCGGAGCACTTACCGGGCAACGGTCAATGGCTACAATATCAAAGATAACAGTTGGTCAGATAAAAGATGCGTTAACCAAA
>JAJRBU010000058.1 GCA_028679315.1 Methanoregulaceae archaeon | reverse complement strand
CTGGAGTCTCCGCGCACGAGGTCAAGAAGAGGTCAGGTTTCAAGGTGGAGTACGGCCCGGTGAGGGCGAAGGACATCCCCGAGTACATGAGGATGGGCGAGGCGAACGAGGAGATGCGCACAGTGCGCTTCCCTCTACGGGACCGCGCGATCCTCATTCCAGTGGAGATAAAGAATTGGCTATGGCTCCTGGCCTTGCTGCCGATACTGCTCTTCCTCGTCGGAGGCTGGTTCCCCGCGCTATTGGCACTGATGACTGTACTCGGAGGCATAGTTATGTTCCCATTGTTGTTGCCCTTCTTGCCGACCGATGACTTCACCAGCAAGGGCATGGTATTAGGTCTTACACTGGCGGTCCCGTTCTCCTTCTACGCGATCTATACTGGCGCCGAAGTACTGATAGGACTGGCCTCTGGCGTAGCCATAGCTCTGCTGATGGTCCCTGGGGTCGCGTACATCGCCTTGAACTTCACTGGCTGCTCCACCTACGCATCCAGGACCGGAGTCAGGCGCGAGATCTTCACCTACATCCCTTTGATGGTGGGAATGGCCGTGACCGGCACGGTGCTGATGTCGATCTCCATCGTTGCTAGTTACATGGGGTGGGCTTGATGCAGTCGGATATCCCCCTCATCCGAATGGACGGTCTGGAGGCGCCTTCAGTTGTCACCCCGATCAACACCCTGGTCTTCTTCCCAGGCAAGTGCGTGAATTGCGGCAGATGCCTGGATGTCTGCCCGCATCGGGTCTTCCAGAGAGCTGAAGGAAGGGTGCGTCTCGCCAGGCCAGAGAGCTGCATGGAATGCGGCGCGTGCCAATTGAATTGCGCCGTCTCGGCGATCAAGGTGGATAGCGGCGTGGGATGTGCTGCGGCGATGATCAAAGCAGCGATAAGGGGCAAGAAAGAGGTCACATGTGGTGAGGACTGCTGTGAGTAATGCCCCCAAATCTTTTATCCTGAGAGCCGATGCCTTGATGTGCCCTCGAGGTCCGGCGACATCCTGAACCTATTTACGAAGGTGGTCATTTGGATACTCGTCATACTCCTCTGCCTTCTGGCCGTTCTGACGATATTCGGCATCTTCACCGATCTATTTGAAGCGCTCAAGGACTTCAGCCAGATTGATGATATTAGGGCTTCCATCCTGGACTTCATCGGAGAGATCCTGCTTGTTGTTATAATACTCGAGCTCGTGGACACCATCATGGTTTACACCAAGGAGCACATAATCCGGGTGGGGTCCGTTATCTTGGTAGCAATCACGGCCGTGTCCAGGGAGCTGATAATCTTCGATTATCACAACGGCGACTACCTAATGCTCTTCGGGATAAGTGCAGGAATAGTATCGTTGGCGGTCGTCTTCTGGGTCGTCAGCCACCTCTACACAGATGCCAAGAACAAGCGCGACATCCAGGACGGGGTTTAACCGATCGAGGATCACTTTTCCATCATGCGCTGGAAGTTCAGGCTGAACAAGCGTTCCTTCATATCTTCGCTTCCCCAGGACTGTGATCTGACGAGTTCTATGAAATATGGTTGCGAGAACGCCAGTTCGAAAAGCGGCCAGTCCGTGCCGAAGAATATCCTGTCCGGAATGCGCTCCGCCGCTTCCTTCAACCTAGAAACGACCATATCAGGGTTCGAGGGCAGCCAGCCTTGGAGGGCCGAGCAATCCGTATACGCATTTGGATATTTTTCCAGGATCGGATACATCTCCTCTCTGAACTTCCCTCCCATGTGCGCAATCACAAGTTTGATCCTTTCATGCTTATCGAGCACCTTGGAGTAATAGGAAGGTCGGGAGAGCTCCTCGTTCAGTGGACCCCATACCGCTCCCGAGTGGGTAACCACGATCATACCAAGGTCATCAAGCAGCTTCCAGAACGGTCTCATGCGCTCCTCGTCAGGGTGCCAGCCTGTTGGCGGATAGACCTTCACCCCTTTGGCATCGAATCCTTTTACATACTTCTCGACTAAACGGAGTGATAGCTCGCCTCTCTGCGGGTCCACCCCTATGAATGGGATGAGTTTGTCAGGATAAGGGGAGCAGGTCTCGAAGATCCAGTCATTGAACTCCTCCACACCCTGCTTTGTTGGGCCGACCATCCCGAAGTCCAATGGGAGTATGACCGACTTGTCTATCCTGGCTACTCCCATGTTCTGGACAAGCTCCTTCTCATCGGTCTCAGAGGTCAGCCAATCCTTGCCCCCCTCCCCACCCTGGAAATATAACGCGTCTAATAGGACCAATGGTTCCAGGTACGAGTCAATGATTACATCTGGGTACATGGTTCGCTTCCAGATGTGGACATGCGTATCGATTATCATCCGAGCGAGAATCGGCTAGGATTGGATAAAGAGATTGGCAACTCCTTAGTTCAAAAAGGAAGGAAAAATCTTCGTATCGTGAGGTAATTCGATTTGTCAATTGGATGCATTTTCTCAGAGAAATTTCATTTGCTCATCAACGTTGATTAAGAATCCAGACTTCGAAGAAGAAGCTAAACACCCTTAATGGATGGAGCCTCCATCCAACGTAATGTCTTATATTAACGATTGACCCTTCAGGATATACTCGCTCATTTTTGCGAGGGGGTGGATTTAGTGAC
>JAJRBU010000098.1 GCA_028679315.1 Methanoregulaceae archaeon | reverse complement strand
GTTCACAGTGTGGTCTTCGGAGGTTTTGGTGTTCAGGCGCTCAACATGCGGATCAAGGACGCTGAGGCCAAGATCGTGATCACCGCAGACGTGACAATCCGCCGTGGAAAGTCCATTCCGTTGAAGACAATTGTCGAAGAAGCCATAATCAATGCTCCCAGTGTGGAGAAGGTCGTGGTGCTCTCCCGTGAAGTAGAACAACCTGTAGAACTGCACAGGGAGATGGAAGTAGACTTTCACGAGGTCATGGACGGGGTCCCTGCCACATGCCCAGCTGAGGTAATGGATGCCGAGGACCCCCTCTTCATCCTCTATACCAGCGGATCAACCGGGACTCCTAAGGGGATCGTGCACACCTGTGCCGGTTACATGGTGGGAACGGCCTATACAACCAAGCACGTCTTTGACATCAAGGATAACGACGTTTACTGGTGCACTGCCGACACAGGTTGGATCACCGGCCATAGTTATGTCGTGTATGGGCCTCTTGCCGTAGGTGCCACAGTAGTCCTGGCCGAAGTGGTCCCTGATTACCCTGATGCCGGGGCCTACTGGAAGATCGTAGAAGACCTTGGAATCACCATCTTCTATACCGCCCCAACAGCTATCCGAATGTTCATGAAAGTCGGGGAGCAGTGGCCTAATAAGTACGACCTCTCTTCCCTGCGAATCCTGGGATCAGTGGGAGAGCCCCTGAATCCTGAGGCATTCGAGTGGTATTACCGGGTTATAGGGAAAAATACCTGCCCTATCGTTGATACCTGGTGGCAAACAGAGACTGGAATGCAGATGATCACCACAATGGTAGGTGAACCCATGCGTCCGGGTTTTGCGGGGAGGCCCATCCCAGGAGTTGTGACAGATGTAGTTGATAAAAAAGGAAACCCCGTGGCTGCCGGAAACGGAGGCTTCCTGGTGATTAAGTGGCCCTGGCCTGCCATGCTCCGTACGGTCTACAAGAACGACGAACGTTACCGGACCTACTGGAATACAATTCCCAACTGCTATACTGCAGGCGACTTGGCGGTGAAGGGGAAGGGCGATGAGTATATTATGATTATCGGGAGAGCTGATGATATCATCATCGTAGCTGGCCATAATATCGGCACTGCCGAAGTGGAGAGTGCTCTCGTATCCCACCAGGCCGTTGCAGAGGCCGCGGTTATTGGAAAACCGGACCCTATGAAAGGCAATATCATCAAGGCCTTTGTGATCCTCCGTGTAGGATTCTCTCCGAGCGAGAAACTCAAGTCCGACCTGATCTACCACGTGAGGATGACTCTGGGGCCGATTGCGATGCCTTCAGAGATAGAGTTCATGGACAAACTCCCCAAGACCAGATCAGGGAAGATAATGAGAAGGGTGCTGAAGGCCAAAGAGATGGGAATTGATCCAGGTGATATCTCAACCCTGGAGGAGTAACCCTTCATTTTTTCAGGAGATTTGCTGTGGATGAGTACTGAAGAGTCTTTGTTTGGCATGCCGGCTGAAAAAGGCCGCTGGGGCCTGGTTCTCCTCGGCATGATCATCAACCTGTGCCTTGGCACGATCTACTCCTGGAGCGTTTTTGTCGGGCCACTGACCAATTATTTCTCAAACATACTCGGCCAGACGGTAACTGCAGGTGAGATTCTTATGCCGTTCTCGGTATTCCTGGCGTTTTTTGCTCTCGCCATGCCCCTTACCGGGAAGTATATCGAGAGCATCGGACCCCGCCGGATAACCATTATCGGGGGAATACTGACTGGTCTAGGCTGGCTGCTCGCTTCGACCGTAACCTCGGTCTGGATGCTTTACATCGTATACGGGGTTATCGGAGGTATAGGGGTCGGGATTGCTTATGGTGTGCCTGTTGCTGTTGCCGCCCGCTGGTTCCCTGACAGGCGGGGGACTGCTGTAGGCCTCACCCTACTCGGGTTTGGGTTCTCTGCTTTCATCACTGCAAACGTCGCAGGATATCTGATCGGAACAACCGGGGTGATGAATACCTTCAGGATCTTTGGTGTCGCATTCATCATCCTCATTATCCTCCTGTCACTGCCCCTCCGTTTCCCTCCTGCAGGCTGGAAGCCGGCAGGCTGGACAGCCCCCGTTCCCAAACCTGGTGAGGAAGTCTGCGAATGCGATCGATCTGCAATGATCCGGACTCCGGCTTTCTATGGCCTCTGGTTCTGCTACTTTATCGGATGCCTGGCAGGCCTTATGGCTATCTCCATATCAAAACCTGTCGGGACCGAGATTGGAATTGCAACCGGTCTGGCGACGTTGCTTGTCGGGTTCTTCGCCATCTTCAATGGCGGAGGTCGGCCGGTCTTCGGGGCGCTCACGGACCGATTCACCCCTAGGAATACTGCCATAGTCTCCTTTGTGTTGATAGCCCTTGCATCAGCCCTGCTCTGGCAGGTGCCATCAGTGCCGGTCTATATCATCTCCTTTGCCATCCTGTGGGGATGCCTGGGCGGCTGGCTTGCCATCGCCCCCACCGCAACAGGGAGCTACTTCGGCACCTGCGACTATCCCAGGTGCTACGGGGTTGTATTTCTTGCATACGGGGCAGGGGCAATCGCGGGTCCGCAGCTGGCAGGGTTCATTAAAACCACAACTGGAAACTACCTTGCGGTATTCCCCTATGTGCTGATCCTCTCCCTGCTTGGAATCCTGGTGGCGATACTCCTCATGAAACCCCCGAAAGCCAGGAAATAATCCTGCCTTTTTTAATAGTTCAGTTTCAGTTCTGGCGGGTAATGTGTGCACTGAAATATTACATCCTGACCGTTCAGCAGTTCCTTGCTGTTACAGTGCAGAAAAAATGCAATAGTACCCCGATGCAGAATATCAAACCGATTTTTATCCTGTTAAAAGGGACGGCTAAGATTTGACGGGAGCCAGCATCCGATAGTACTCTGTGGCATGCGGGTATTTATGAAAACAATACAGGTGGGTAAAACCATGGCCGCCTCGTCCTCACTCTCACGGATCCAGACAATAATATCATCCGGCTTACTATTCTGTTCAGGAATACGTGGAACAATGACAGTCCGGAGAGAGGGAGTTGGAAAATCCAGGCTTGAGTCGCTGAGTGACGGTATTTTCGCGTTCGCGATGACCCTGCTTGTGATCAGTCTTGCTGTACCTGTAATCCCGAAACAGGATGCCCCTGAACTCCTTCCAACGCTGATTTCGGGAATGTCCTCCGAGTTTCTTATCTTCGCCATAGCCTTCTTTATCCTTGCCGGGTACTGGCTCTCACACCACCGTATACTCAGATCAATCGAATATGTCGATGATCGGCTTATCTGGACCAATATCCTCCTCCTTTTCTTCATCGTGCTGATTCCCTTCACCACGTCAATTTCGGGTGATTATGATAATGTGCTCGAGGCAGTCCTCCTTTTCCATATCAACCTTCTTTGTGCAAGTGCGCTCCTTACCTTCGTATGGCTGTACATCAGAAAACACTATGAAGAACTGACCAGTGGAGAAGTACCTGAGAGAGAATTGAAGAGGATGGAGTGGGCAGGAAAGTTCAGGGCGCTGGCAATCCCTGCGGTAACAGTTGTCGCCATCCTTGTATCATTCTTCGACCCCGCGAAGAGCATGTGGTGCTACCTACTCATCCCGGCAATTATGGTGATTGCAGGGCGGGTATATCCGTCATCTTGTCACACTACGTGATAGGCATACGGGATTGAAAGAATGGAATCATCGCGTGAATACGGCCTTCCCCCGATTCTCTGTAAAGACCCCGCTGTCCTCATCCTCGGAAGTTTTCCCTCAAAAATGTCACTTAAGACTCAGCAGTACTATGCAAACCCCCAGAACCAGTTCTGGAGGATCATGTCGGATCTTCTCGCATGGGGAAATCTGCCTGACCTTCACTCTTTTGCCGAAGGGTTAAGAGATCACCATATCGCAATCTGGGATGTGATTGCCTCCCGGTGTTTCCAGGAGGGAAGTATGGACGGCGATATCACGGATCCCGTGTTTAACGATATCCCGGGCTTAATCCGGAACTATACCACGATCAGGTGCATTGGTATAAACGGGAAAAAAGCATCGGAATGTTTCCAGAAGTCAGTCCGGGGCATCCCTTTAGAAGAAACAATTGTCATGGAACAGCTCCCCTCAACCAGCCCGGCCTATGCATCCTGCTCTTATGAACAGAAATTATTACGATGGCAGGTTCTCCTTGAGTACCTTTAGTAAGGAATTCGGATATCAGGCAGCCGGGCATTTTGGTTTTGGCCCCCTGCCAGGTCAGACTGCGGTTCGTTGGAGGTAGGGATACCCCGGGATAAGAACAGCTTCTCTCTCCTGCCTTCATTGTGAATGATACTCCCCTCTGGTCGATTTCCGTCACAGTTATTCTTGATTAGTTATTTTTATATCACATAATGTTATATTATTAAAACTAAAGTGAGAAATAAATCACTTTTGCGGAGGGTAATATGGAGAAACAACAGAGATCGTTTTTCAAATCACGCACCTGGATCACCCTTCTCTTCATCTTCGGTATAGCTCTCCTCTTTGCCGGACTCAGTGAGATGCTTTTCATGCCGGTAGATGAACCAGGCAACACGGCTATCCCGTTTGTGACCTTTGGATTCATCCTGGTGTTTCTTGCTGGTGCACGGCTCTATCGCGATGATAACAATTTCCTGCAGGATGAGCGGACGAGAAAGATCGGAGCGTACGGGCTCTCCTGGTCATGGTTCCTTACTTTTATCGTGCTCTTCGGCTTCTTCTGGCTCGATTACCTTGGTATCTACAAGCCGGATGCAGGGGCACTCTCTGTGATGCTCATCCTCCTGATGGGAGTCTCTGCCAAGGATCCAGTGGTACCTTTTAAGGAGGGGTGATGTGGAGTGAAAGGAACCCGGAGATCACCATGAAGACCCGGATAAAGGAGTACCGGGCCCGGAAGGATATGACCCAGACAGATCTCGCCGATGCTGTAGGAGTCCGGAGGGAAACAATCGTTTTTCTCGAGAAGGGAAAATATAACCCCTCGCTCAAACTGGCCCATGATGTTGCGAGAGTGCTTGGAACAAGGATAGACAACTTGTTCATTTTCGAAGATGATTTTGAAGTAGTCCTTGAGGAATAATCGTCCGCATCGGCTAGCCATCCTTATCACGAAACATAAAATAATCGAGGCGGATAATCTTCATACAGGGATAGAATGAAACCTGCTTTCCTTGTCCTTATCATATTCTTACTATCGGCTGGTTTCGTCATCTCAGGCTCCGCAACCTATTCCTTACGGGACGTTACAGTGACTCCCTCGGGAGATACCTACCCTCCGGGCATATCCCTCAACTCCTCTGCGGCTCTCCCGATTGTCCCTGCCGGCCCAACAACGTTTATTGAAGGATATACCTTGGTGCTCTCGACCGATCTCAACCAGGCCGGATGGAACATCAGGGTAATGGTGGACGGGAATCAGGCCGCGGTATTCCAGAAATTCGGAAATACCGTTTTTATCAACGGGTACCTCCTCTCCTATCCGGTAACCAGGGATGTCGAAGTGAGAGTCGCGCTGGAAGGAGCAGTTCCTCCTTCCAGAGGAGAGAGCACGTTTTCGGTTCTCCGGGTGATCGAACTGAACAACCAGGGACAGGTTGTTTCCGGGTCAGAACAGACCGTGAAGGGCACCATTTCTATCCCGGTCACACTCACATCCCTTCCAACGCAATCAGAACCCATTGCTGAAATATCGACAACCACGGTAAATGCGGGAATATCATTGGCTCCAGTTTTGGGGAGCATTTTCCTGATTTTCTTCTTTATCCGGAGAAAAAATGAATGATCTTAAGATAAAATCCTTTATTCCCTCACTGTTACCATTCTGGGTAAAATTAGGACTTACGCGTTTGGATTGACCAGAAGAGAGAGCCCCGTCTAACGAGTAGGCCTGAAAAGGGCAATTGGGCCGAAATAGAAGGTTGCGTCACGAAAAGAGTAGTAGCAGATCGTTGAATAGCTCGTTTAGACTCATACCAGCTAACACCGGTATTCAGCCGATGGGATTCCAGACGAAGGAAAGGGAGTAGTGCGAGAAAGATATGGCCACGCTGGACCAGATCTTTACGGCCCTGACATCGTTCGATTCCGCAGCATTGCTTAATACCGCGATGATACTCTTGGATATTCCATCCGCAATTTTTGAACGACTTCCTGTCGGACTCTGACGTGTCAAGAATATCGGTGGCCAAATATTCAACATCTCCATCAGAATGGACCACCTTGAAAACCTTGATGAATCCCTATTGGCGCAAATGCAATACTCGCCCTTCAGGATGGATCTCAATCTTGGAAATTGGACGATTGAGAGTACTTTATCTGGATTTACCTGACGGTTACATTTCATTCGGGTGAACCAATGCCATTTCAGAGAACGGATCAATTTTAGGTTATCGATACTTGCGTACCATGAGTTAAAAATGACGGATTTGGTTTGAAATTGCCGTTCTTTTGCAGCGAGAACCATATTCCTGAAATGATCATTTTTATTTTTCCAATCTTTTTCTGGGTTGTAGATCCGGAAATCAATTCGGTCGATTCCAACTGCGTAAGTCCTAAAAAATATAAGGCCAGCCAGAACTGGTCGAAAATTTCAGGACTGCAAAGAGAACAGGGGTTGCATTCAATCGATCATACATCGAGGGAAATGAGTGCTCCCGATATATTTTTGTCTTCTCTAATATCAGGATCACTAGTCCGAGAGTGACCAGTTTCGCGGTCATGCTGCAGTTATAGGAAACTGCTGTTATTTTGACGGTTTAAACATGAAAAGATACCTGTTTCTTCGAGTATTTTTGCAAGGATAATGCCAAGGGTGAGAAGGAAGACTGCATCGATGCGTTAGATCGGGAGCACAGTGAGCGATGCCAGGGCTGAGGGCATTTCAGGTCATATACTCTCTGACTGGGAGAGAAGTATGACGAGCGATAGTTTCAGGTCCGGACTATGCAGGATAAGGGGCTGTCATCGTTTTCTTTATATCAGGTTACTTCTCAACCATTCGCTATGCACCGGACAGGCATCACCTTCATGGAACTAACCCAGTACGAACATCTCTCTCCT
>JAJRBU010000235.1 GCA_028679315.1 Methanoregulaceae archaeon | reverse complement strand
TCAAATTTTTTCAGATGTTCGAAATATACAGTATATCCGACCCCTATTGATTCCTTTACCATTCCATACATGGCACCGGAGGTCGTTTAGGGGAAGGCTCCCCTGCTCAGATCTTAGATCTTTAGGCAGAACAGTGAAAGCGATTTTAGAAGAGAGGCATTTTTTTGGAATACCAATAACCCCTAAACAGAGTGCGAGGGATGGGATTCGAACCCATGAACACCTTCGTGACCGGATCTTAAGTCCGGCTCTTTTGGCCTGGCTTAGATACCCTCGCCCGGATTAATACATATGAAGGATTGCAAGATATTACTTTTCAGAATTGGACGGATAGAAGGAAATACGCGAATATGAAATTGTCCTGTTCGCAAGCATAACCCCACCAATTCAACGGGTTCCTGGTTGACCGAACCTGGGGAAGATCCGTCCCGTCCGCTCCATGTACTTCTCGTATTCTGCACCGAAACGGGCTGCAAGCATCCTCTCTTCGACAGGGACCCGGACTACGTACAGGGGGATGAAGGTGATGAGCAGGCCAAACCCGGCAACCCAGTTCCAGAGCAGGAGCGGCTGGGCAAACGCCCAGAGAAAATGGGATGCATACATCGGGTGCCTGATGTACTGGTAGACCCCGGTGGTGACCAGCCGGTGCCCTTCCTGCACTTCGGCAACCGGGGTGAAATTCGCGCCGAGATCGGCATGTGACCGCCAGAGCAGGAAGAGGGCGGAGACGAACAGGCCGGCCCCAATCCATCCGGCCAGCTCGGGAAGCGTATAATCGGCGGGGGCAAGGAACGGGGTCAGGACGTATATCCCAGGAAGGATGAACATGCCGAGAGCAGGCAGGTAAACAAGCCAGGTATCAAGTGCCGGTTTCCATCGTTCCTCTTTTATCTTTCTCCGGTACTCCTGGGTATACCAGAGACGGATAGCTGCCGCAAGAAGAAAGCCACTGATATAGAGAGTGAGAAAGATCGGCGGGGTCATGGGGTGAGACCACCATCAGGGAATCAGCATGGAGTCATCCAGGCATATGATTCTTTCCATGACTGGAACGCTTTGCAACATCCAGACCTCAGGCATGCCATCAACATCCCATGGCCCTCCCGTCCCGGGACACTATTCTCACCGATTCCTGCGCCCCTCCCTCAACAGGTTCTCTTATGTCTTCACCCTGCACATAATCCTGTGGAAATGAGGGAGCCTGCGGTCAAAAAAACCCTGTACTGGTGCGATCAGTGCAATGTACCGCTTATCGGTCGGAGCTGCGGCTGCGGAGCCGAAGGCAGGGCTATCTCCCTCCTGCAGCCGTTCGATGTCCGCCCGGCCCTTGCTGCAGACCGCGAACGGATCGGCACCCTTGTCAACGATCAGTTCGGTCCTGTCCCGTTACCGCAGATCATGCTCCTCAACAAGACCGGCGGAGTTGATCGGGCAGATCTCGTGATCATGCACGGGGACCGGTTCGGCTGGCTGACTTTTAATCCCGTGAGCCGCAGGTTCAGCTTTGATATCGCCCCCGAAGCACTTCCGTACGTCATTCCTCATGCCACCCGCGGGATTGTCCGCCTCGACACCGATGCGGAGATCGGCCCGGATTCCGGGAGGATCGGGGGAAAACGATTCCTGCTGAAAAAACCGGTGGAGGATGGGACCGTCATTGTCGCCTACAAGAACCGGTTTGGGACCGGTGTGGTGAAAGAGGGATTTATACGGGTGAAGGAGGTGATGCCGGTGATACCACGTTCCCCCCCTGACCCGGACTGGAGCATAGCCATCCGGCAGAACAGGTACCACCTGAAGAACCTGGAGCGGAATTCGGTCCGCACCATTCGCCAGCACCTGCATGACCGCCCCTGTATCAATGTCTCCTTCTCAGGTGGCAAGGACAGCATGGCGGCACTTATCCTTGCGAAAAAGGCCGGGGTGACGAAAGCGTTCTTCATCGATACCGGCATCGAGTTCCCTGAGACCGTCAGGTTTGTCGAATCGCTGGGGGTGGAAGTGATCCGGCAGGCCGGCGACTTCTGGCAGGCGGCAAAGAAGGCTGGCCCCCCGGGAAAAGACCACCGCTGGTGCTGCAAGCTACAGAAACTGCACCCCTTGAAGCTCTACCTTGAGACGACCGGCCCCTGTCTCACGGTGCAGGGAAACCGCTGGTACGAGTCCTGGAACCGGGCCGATCTCGAAGAGACCAGCCAGAACCCGGCAAATCCACTGCAGCTGAACATCTCGCCGATACGAAACTGGCGTGCTCTCGAGGTATTTCTCTATCTCTGGTGGCAGAATGCCCCCCTCAACCCACTCTATGAGAAAGGGATCGAGCGGATCGGATGCATGGTATGCCCTGCGATGCTCGAGAGCGAGTACGAGACACTGCGGACGCTGCACCCTGAATACACTGATCGGTGGGATGAGTTCCTTGACAGGTGGGCTGACAAGAAAGGGCTGCCGGAAGAATTCCGCCGGTGGGGTCTCTGGCGCTGGAAGGCACTCCCGCCAAAGATGCGGGAACTCTGCAGGAGCGGGCGTATCCCCGTGAATGAAGATTTTACCCTGAAAACCGGACCCGGGCGGAAGAGGCCTGAAGGAGCCGGGAGAGAGAGAACCATGATACCTGAAGGACACGCGAAGGACCGCGAATCTCTCGCCGTTGAGGAGATACGGAAGGACTTTCCGATCCTTGGCGACATCATCTACCTTGACAGCGCAGCCACCGGTTTTTCACCCGAACCGGTCATCGAGGCGATGGTCGAGTACGAGCACTGTTACCGTGCCAATGTGGGCCGGGGGGTGCACCGGTATACCCGTATTGCCACCCAGCGATACTGGCATGCCCATGAGAAAGTGGCGAAGCTGATCAATGGCACCTATGGAACCACGGTATTCACCAAGAACACCACCGAGGCCATCAACATGGTCGCCCGGGGCCTCTCCTGGAAGCCAGGGGACCGCGTCGTCACCACCATCCTTGAGCACCATTCTAACCTCCTCCCGTGGCGGGCGCTCTCCCGCCAGGGGGTCACGGTTGAGGTCATCGGGATTACCACGGACTACCAGATCGATCTTGCTGCTCTTGAAGCTGCACTCTCTGAACCGGTACGCCTGGTAGCGATGACCCATGCATCGAACGTGCTGGGCGTTATCACCCCGGTAGAGGAGGTAGGCAGGATGTGTCGGAAGAACGGGGCACTCCTGATCGTGGACGGGGCACAGTCCGTTCCCCACCTCCCGGTCGATGTCCGGAAAATGGACTGTGATTTCCTGTGTTTCTCCGGCCACAAGATGCTCGGTCCGACCGGCACCGGGGTGCTCTGGATGAAGGAACCGGTCCTTGAACCCTCCACGCTCGGAGGGGGAATGGTCGAGTCCGTCTCTGCTGACGGAT
>JAJRBU010000268.1 GCA_028679315.1 Methanoregulaceae archaeon | reverse complement strand
TCTATTTCCTTCCTATATGGAGCAAAGAAAAGAGATAAAAAATTTTAACATAATTTCGCCCATGTTCCCTGAAATCCAAATGAAATGGCTCCCAATACAAGAGAGTAAAGAGAACTGGGCTGGTCGGCCTTCAGAGAAGATGTCGGGTAGGAAGTTGTAATATACGTAGATGGAGGAGATGAATGAAACTAGTGCAGGCTATAATCCGGGAGGAACGTGTACCTTACGTTCAGAAAGCTCTTGCCGATAAGAATATTTTTGGTATGTCCACATTCCCGGTTTTGGGCCGTGGAAACCAGGGCGGCATCCATCTTCAGTATCGCGGCGGTATTCTCAACGTCGACCTCCTCCCAAAAATGGCAATTGAGATCGTTATTGATGATGCCTTGTCAGAGTTGGTAAAAGATCAGATTATCTCTGCAGCAAGCCTGGGAAAAGAGGGAGACGGTAAAATTTTCATACTTCCTGTCCATGCATCTTACCGGGTCAGGACCGGCGAAGTGGAGGTCTGATATGTAATTATCAGATTCTCCCGCAAATCTCTCTCCGCACTGCCGCAATCCGGTAGTGTATGCTCAATCGATCAGAGGATCCTGTCATTCCTCTGATCGTTCGTACTTTTTCTTGGAATTCTTTATCATGCTTGTATACTCGAAACACATAGACATATATAGCATGGAAGGCTAGTTCTATCCACCTGCATGAAAGTTGTCATCCAGGTAATGGTGAGAATCAGTGCCCTTTGAAAGAACGCATATTTCTCTGGCCTCTCCCCTGAAAAGGATCAGAATATCCCTGCACAGGAATGAGGGGACGATCACCAGGAGGGGTATCACTTCTCCAGTCCAGATACGTTGTTCTGATCCGGCAGAAAAAAAACGATGGCACTTATGCCATTCTTTCATCAATAGACCAATTCAAAACACTAGCTTCCGTACAGGACATGAGAATGGAATGGTTACAGTCCGATAATCAGAACTATAAAACCAGGAAAAATTAACGCTAAAAGGTGAATGTATGACCCTTGATACAGGTACAACAGCATGGCTGCTGGCATCAACTGCCCTTGTCATGCTGATGACAGCCGGTGTAGGATTCTTCTATGGCGGGCTTGTCCGGCGGAAGAACTTCATCTCGATGGTTGCCCTTTCATTTATCGTCTTCGCACTGGTGAGTATCCAATGGGTACTCTTCGGATACTCCCTCTCGTTTGGGGAAGATATCGGGGGATTCATAGGAAACCTCGAGTATGTCGGCCTGGAAGGTATCGGTATGGAAGCCGGTCCCGGAGGATATCCCCCCATGCTGTTTGTTGCATTCCAGGGAGTCTTTGCTGCGATAGCAATGGCTATTGTGACATCAGGATTTGCAGAACGGGTAAAACTTTCGGCATTTATCCTATTTGCACTTCTCTGGACGACGCTCGTCTATGATCCTCTTGCTCACTGGGCATGGGGAGGTGGCTGGGCATCCCAGATTGGTTCGCTTGACTTTGCCGGGGGAACAGTGGTCCATATCAGCTCTGGGTTTGCGGCACTGGCAGTAGCCTGGGTGATAGGCAAACGTGCCGGATTCGGCCAGTACACTATGGAACCGCACAATATTCCGATGACATTGCTTGGGGCTGCACTCCTCTGGTTTGGATGGTTCGGGTTCAACGCAGGGAGTGCGCTTGCGGCAAATGAGATAGCCGCAAACGCGTTCCTTGTCACCAACATATCAGCTGCTGCAGGAGCTCTCGCGTGGCTCGCTGCCAGCTGGTACCGGGGGAAACCAAGCTCGCTTGGAATGGTCAGTGGTGCAATAGCCGGGCTTGTGGCTATAACCCCTGCCGCCGGGTATGTCGGGGTCTGGTCGTCAATGGCTATCGGTGCAATTGCTGGTCTCATCTGTTATGCCGCAATGTTATTCAGGATCAAAAAAGGACTGGATGAGAGCCTGGATGCCTGGGCAGTGCACGGGATGGGTGGCCTCTGGGGCGCCTTTGCAACCGGTATTTTTGCTACTGCCGCGATTGGAGGTTACTCCGGTCTTATCGAAGGAAATGTCCAGCAGTTTATCGCCAATGCAATCGGGGCCCTTTCTGCTCTCGTCTACGCTTTGGTCGTAACCCTTGTCCTTGCCTATATCATTGACCGGACGATCGGGCTCCGTGTCACAGAGGAGGAGGAGTATGTCGGGCTCGATATCTCTCAGCATGGGGAGCGTGCATGAGGAGGTGTCGGAATGAAGATGATCAAGGCAATTATAAGGCCTGAACGGCTTGAGTTCGTAAAAAAAGCTTTAGAAAAGACCGGGGTCTACGGCATGACCGTGATGGCTGTGGAAGGCAGGGGTGATCAGAAAGGGATCTCCCTCCAGTACCGGGGAGGGGCTATCAATGTGGATATGATCCCGAAAGTCCAGCTCGAAATTGTCGTGAAGGATAAGGATGCTGATACCGCCATCCAGGTCATCTGCCAGAGTGCAAGAACGGGAAAGATCGGTGACGGCCGGATATTTGTCCTCCCCGTCGAACGATCGATACGGGTTCGGACGGGCGAGGAAGAGAACAGCGAATAACTCTTTTTTATATTCTTAACCTTCACCAGCATAATAACAATTATCCTGCCTGCTGCAGATTTTTTTCATAATATTTATTTTTCTCTCCAAAAAAATTAATGAAAGTGTCATATTATCAGACGGATAATGCCGTTTCTCATCCAGTCGCGATACTCCTCCTTGTCGCAATTACTGTGATACTTGCTGCACTGGTTGCTCTCCTTATCCAACTGCCTTCATTTGATACCGGAATGCTAATTACCCCATCATTCCTCCAGATCCTTTACGTATACCATACGGATGAACAAGGGAGCCTGAATTACGACTCACGAATTATTCTGATCAATAATGGTTCGGATTCTCTGGGTAATAGTAATCTTTCCGCAGAATTTTTCCGGAACGGTACAAAAATACCTGCCACGGTTGAGACAATGAACGGCGATCTGTTCATCTCTACCCACCATTATGGGATCCAGACCATGGGAGGGCTTGGCTGTTCAGGCTCTACATGGCTCCCTAAAGAGAAGATAGTGCTGGATTTCAGCGATGGAACCTTCCATCCCGGTGATTCAATACAGATGAATATTTTCTCCAAGACTTCAGGGACATTGATCTCCCGTCACACGTTCATTGCATGAATACTGTGGACGTTTGATACAAACTGACCTTTATAAGAGAGGGTGTACTGATGGGGGTATCCCTGAAGGAACTGGGTATCAATATAAGAAAGGGACGCGGAAAAAAAGGTGATCTTACTGTGATTCTTCCTCCTGTTCGGATTCCGTTGGTGGGGTTGTCCACACCAGCCATAAAACCAGGGCAATGCACACGATCATAGAGATAATGAACACGATCAGGCTGAAGAGATTCTCAGCAAATTGCATAGATATGGGAATATTCATTGCTCCTAGAACAAGTGTTATTCCAAAGAAAACGAAAAACCCAATAACGATACCAAGAATAATTCCAGCAATAATCCTCAATGCGGAGGGTCGTGAACGGATCTCTCTCATATTTTTAAATTGTGACGTTCTGGATTAATAACAGTATCCAGCCTGCAATGTCGATTAAACATGAGGAATTGTCGATAGTATCCCCAGGGGCATACTCATCTCCTGACATCCATTCCGGAAGAGACGGGAGAGTGTAAAATTGATCTGGCATAAAGCCGGGCAACTCTTATAGGGTCAGGGACTCTCCCATCATACGTGAAATCGGAGCAGATTCTCCCAGCCTCATTTTCACCCAATCCATGCGACCTGATATACAGGATATGACCTGTCTGTAGTTTTACCGGGAACCTTCTGCCAAGACTCCTGTACGCTGATAGACGCAGTTCGTCACCGGGAAAATGGCGGATAATATCATCTTCAAGTCCTTCGGAATTTTCGTATGTCACGATAATCGTCCCGCGTCCTGTTTCATGGAGGACACGAAGGGGATCGATAATATTGTACCATGATATAACCGCCCCTCCTATCATGATCAGGTTGATATCCTCCCGCCCAAAGCTCTCGTACAGATCGATTACTGAATCCGTGGCATCCATTCCTCCGACCGTAGTAGCCGTAAATGAAAAGCCATCAACTCTGAGATCTTTTCGCATCACGACACCAGCAAGGATAGAATTGTTCCGGGAAGAAAAACTCTCAGCGATTCCCAGTACCCGGAGCCCTTTCTTGGCGATGTGCATGGAAGCACTTATGACAGGGAATTTAAAAACTATATCCCAATGAGCATTGACAAGGATCAGGTCTGCATCCTTATCCCTACCTTAAACGAGTCCCCTACCATAGGCCCCCTGATTCAGGATTTTTTCAATCTGGGTTTCAAAAATATTCTCGTCATCGATGGTCACAGTAGTGATGACACCCGCCAGATTGCTGAAGATTCAGGTGCCCGGGTTATAGAACAGCACGGAAAAGGAAAAGGAACTGCTATCATCGAGGCGTTCTCGCTCATCAATCACCCCTATATTCTCATGGTGGACGGTGATGGAACCTACCTCCCACAGGATGCTGAATCACTGCTCAGCCCTCTTTTTCAGGGTGCGGACCAGGTGATTGGGGACCGTCTCACCCATGAGAACCAGTCCTCTTTCTCGCGACTCAATTATATCGGGAACCAGATATTGAACAGGCTCTTCAAGGTCGCACATGGCCGTTATCTGAATGATATCCTTTCCGGATACCGTGCTTTTACCCTTGCATCGATCCGCCAGTTCCAGCTTCATGAGAGTGGATTCGGCATCGAGACCGAGATATCGGCGGAGGGGGTCAGAAACAGGCACAACATCACAATTGTTCCGGTTTCCTATAAGAAAAGAACCGGAACTCAGACAAAATTAAATCCGTTTCATGACGGGCTGAAGATCACCACTACGATCTACCGGCTCGCGAAAATGAGCAATCCCCTCTTTTACTTCGGATTGATAGGATTAATGATAATCTGCGGGGGAATAATCACAGGTACGTATGTAATATTTGAATGGCTGAAACAGATTGAGCATCTTCCCTTGACAATACTTACCGTTCTTCTCATACTATCCGGATTTCAGATTTTCATGTTTGGAATCCTGAGTGACATGAGTATTTCCCTTCACCGGGAAGTTATGCGCGAGATCCAGTCCCTTCGAGATGGAAAGGACCAGAAAAAGTGAGTTAATGCCCTCCCTTTTCAAAGGGAAGGCATTGTTAGTCTTGTTCCCCCGGCGCGGGCAGCGAAATTTTATCTCTGGAAAAAACATACGATTATACACGTTACCGGGCGATAGTAGTCTAGCGGCAGGACAGAGGCTTCCCAAGCCTTTAGCCCGGGTTCGATCCCCGGCTATCGCATCTCTCTGCTATGAACGACCCTGCAAGCGACCTTTTTGCGATTCGCATTATTGTTGAAAACAGGCAAGGCGTCCTTCGAGACATCTCGACCGTACTGGCACAGCATGAGGCCAACGTGATGATGATTCATCAGGAGATTTTTGATTCAGGACAGTTCAAGGGCTTTGCAGAATTGTATATCGAATATGAAAATGGAAGCGATTATGAGGGGATGATCCAGGAACTATCCCATCTGCCCACGGTAAGGGAGGTAAAACCCCATGAACCATTCAGTCATATCTACGGGACACGGGTGATTATCATCGGCGGTGGAGCACAGGTAGCTCAGGTTGCCCTTGGTGCAGTCAATGAAGCAGATCGCCATAATATCCGGGGTGAACGTATCTCGGTCGATACCATCCCTCTTGTTGGGGAAAAAACAGTGGCACAGGCTGTCGATGCCGTTGCCAGGCTCCCAAGGGCGGCGATCCTTGTCCTTGCCGGGTCACTCATGGGTGGTGAGATTTCAAATGCAGTTGACAGGGTGAAAGACGCAGGGATCCCTGTCATTGCCCTGAAGATGGCAGGGAGTGTTCCTGAACATGCGGACCTTGTTGTGACCGATCCAATCCAGGCAGGGGTGTTTGCAGTCATGCATGTGAGCAGCAAGGCGGTATTTGATATCAAGCGAGTGAGAGGCCGGGAGTTCTGATGGACCCTGTCGAGGAAGCGGCCAGGGTGCTGAGGCACGATGGAATCGTTGTCTATCCTACCGATACCATCTACGGATTAGGAGGTGATGCTTTTTCAGATGAGGCAATCCTTAAAGTCTACGAAGCCAAACGACGGCCTCTCTCACAGCCGGTCTCCATAGCAGTATCCGGCTGCGATATGATTCATGGTGTGGCAAGGGTGGATGATTACGCTGCCGGATTCATCGACCATTTTCTCCCTGGCCCGGTCACCGTTGTGCTTCCTGCCAGGAATTCACTTCCAGGTATCCTGACCGGGGGGACAGGGATGATCGGGATTCGTTTTCCCAGGCATCCGATAGCTCTCAGGTTGATCTCACTGATTGACACTCCCATAACCGCGACAAGTGCGAATATCACCGGTGCAAAAGACCCCACTATCCCTACTGAGTGTCATATCGCTCATGATTATCTGATCGATGGAGGAAAACTTCCCGGAACACCAAGTACGGTGGTCGATATCGCTAACCGGAGGATTATCAGGGCGGGAGCCCTGGTTGAAGAGGTTGCCGCCTACCTCACCAGGAAGTGAGAAGGTATGAAAAAACCTCTCAGACTTCGTGATTTTATTGAGGATACCGAAGGAAGACTCTATGCGGTCTCTACGTATGACAATAATGAACGGGCCGGCTGCATCCTCCGCTATTTTCCCGATCCGGAAGGTGAGCGGGTACACCTCTCGGGACGGAGATACCATAAGCTCGAATTTGAAGAGGCGTTCGCATATATTTTGAGAGAAAAGCCGGAGTATTTTGATACGGTTCAGCGGATTCCCCTTGGGGATATCCAGCGGATACTCAAACCTGAGGATGAGATAGGGGCAATCTTACGAAGAAACACACGGGTTTCCAGGCTTGTTACTATTCTTGACCTCCCTGAACGGACATATGGCTGCACGGGTTCACTGTTATGCGGCCTCGAGAATGCAACATCTGATATTGACCTTGTGGTATATGGGGAAACATTCTTCACTGCGAGGGAACTGCTCCGATATGCAATTAAAAAAGGCAGGATCGCTCCTGTTACTGACGATATGTGGGATTACATTTATCGGAAGAGAAATCCGGAACTGTCCCGGGATGAATTTCTCATCCATGAAAAGAGAAAATGGAACCGCGGTCAGATCGATACCGTTTACTTCGACATTCTTTTCACACGTTCTTACAAAGCACTCCATCCCACCCCCATACCCAAGGGCAAATCATGCGGAATCACCACCATCCGTGCAGTAGTAACAGATGCCTCCCTCTCCTTTGACAGCCCTGCAGTATACACGATAGATCACGAGGATATTACAAGAGTCCTCTCATTCTCGCATACCTACAGCGGCCAGGCTCTTGGTGGAGAACTGATCGAAGCACGCGGTGTTTGTGAGGAGCATAACGGTGAAAAATGGCTTGTGGTCGGAACAACGAGAGATGCAAAGGGGGAGTATGTCCGTTCTCTCAGTCTTCTTGAAGGGGACGATCAGGGATCCAAGTGAAGTACCGGTTTCCGATTTTTTTGTAATTAAATCAATATCTTAAAACCTTGGAGTATCATTGTTCCGGAACCTATCGGGTAAAGGGCTGTGACGGTATTATAGGAATAAAAACCCCTACAAGGTTACTGGAGAGCACTAATAGCTGGAAGGAGAGAGTAGCTGCATTTTATTGTGCACCCGATTTGGATTTTCTTATCGTACATTCCTGTATGAAATTACAACAGGTCTGATAGCCTTATCCCCTCATCAGGTCCGCATCGCCATTGTTCCGGGCACTTCTCACACGGCGGCCGCATGGGACGTCGTGGCAACTGTCCGTTTTTAATCCGCCTCGTTTCATGAAGAGCCCTTAAAAATCTCCGCTTGTCAATGGGTTCAACTCTGCAGAACCGGATCATTCCTGACGGAATATACTCAATACATCCTCCTTCGATTTCGGCGGTGAGCATTTCCTCCAGGCATACTGAATACGCGGCAATTCGAAGACGATCAGAACTATAGATGCCAGACAAAGGAGCCTGAGATGCCCGGGTAATGGAAAAAAAGGGCTCATCATCAAATAGTTTGTCTACGATGCCATGGATATGATATTTTGAGGAGTGAACATTTACATCCGAATCGGAATATCTTCGCCAGCCTGTATTCGTATGGCATATCCGTATGCATTCATCGAAAAATTCCCGGAGCCCGGGATTGTTATCCTTCTGTATGAGTGAGATTTCGTCCCAGATCTCCTCTGTATCCGACTCTTTTCCAAGGTGATATGAGATCTGCTTAGCCACGGTATATCTGGGGCTTTCAGAGTTCCGGGAGTTCTGGCTGAGAAAAAACCTTACTGGACATACTGAAGTGGTGATTACCGAAGAAATACTCAGGTCAGGGATCACGGCTTTCAATCATGGTGTTATGGAAAACGTCTTATGTAAAACTGCTGTTTTGGATTTCTTGTGATTGCCGAACCTGCCTGATCGTGTCTCCTTAAAAAGCATTAATCTGGAAGCGGTTGATGTATACCATATGTCCCAGCATGAGATTGCTGTCAATGTTCCCCAGAACCTTGATCCGGTCTATAGCAATATGATCCAGATCGCCTACAAAGAAGATGAGTTTACCTTTGTATTTCTTCACCAGATTCCAGGGATAAACCAGGCGCGGGCAAAAGCGATTGTAAGCATCACTCCACAACATGCAAAGAACCTCCTTGCAGTTTTTACCAAGACATTCAGCGACTACGAAGCAAAGTTTGGTAAGATTGAAGTCCCTCAGGGGAAAACCCAGAGTGAGAGTGTTACCACCATGAGGGGATATTCTTAATTCTCCTCCTCCCGTTACTATTAATAATTTAAAAGTCGACATTGAGAGGTGCATTGCCGCCGTGGCTTAGCGGTATAGCGGCTGATTCGTAATCAGCAGGTCGAGGGTTCAAGTCCCTCCGGCGGCTCTCTTTTCCTGGGAATTCTCTTGTCTGGATGACCTGCCTGCATCCTGAAAACCGATTCGGATTTCTTCTTGTCGTGTCTCATAAGTTCATAGGGAAAACGGTACTTTTTTCAGGCTTTCTTTGACTTCCGCGGGCTTCTGATATTAATCTTGGTTCAGCCTGGTTTGTCTCCTTTTTACGGGATTATCCGGATGACCTGATTCTCAGTAGCCCGAATCTTTCAGATCAAATGAGGGTAATGGAAGAGCATCCGCTCTTGCCTTAAATGCAAGTAAGAAAAAGTTAAAAAGATTAAAACCGGGGGCGCCGGTGCTTGGGGAGGCACTCTCTGCAATAGACGGGTCTTCCCTCGGTCGGCTTGAACGGTACTTCGCATTCCTTTCCACAGTCTGAACAGACTACTTTTGTCATCTCGCGGGGGCCGTCATTTCTCGGGCCGCCATAATTTGATTTATACATGGTTTTTACTCGAACAGTTAAAAACTGTCTTTAACTATAACATTTTCTTGAATATAAACCTTTGTATCTGTCCATCCGTTCTATCCCGTTTCATGATCAGATTTTTTTCACTCAATCTTCTTGAATGTGCAAATCGAAGGTAATGGATGCGTTCGTTCTCTTCAATATCGTTTGAATCTGTTCAGCCAAGCAGGGGTGTAGCTCGCAGCGGGGAATCGCAATTCCTGCAGGAAAAGAATATTCGTTTATTTTTTTCACGTGGATATCATTTGTCGGGACAGGGGAAGGTAAACGGTATCAGTCCAAAGATAGCTGACGGGCATGATACTGCTCGACATCATCCCAGCTCTTATTATTGATCAGGAATGAAAGGGTGATACCAAGGATACAGACAATCTATCCTACTTTTCAGGG
>JAJRBU010000024.1 GCA_028679315.1 Methanoregulaceae archaeon | reverse complement strand
GGATCTCCGGTTTCTTCGGCATCTTCAGTCAAGCCTCCGGAACATCGTGTCAAAGAAGGGGATCTCGGTGTCCCTTGGCCCGCCATGGGCTTCCGGATGGAACTGCACGCAGGTGATGTCGAGATACTCGTTCTCGAATCCTTCGAGGGAGCCATCGTTCACGTTCGAGTACAGGACCCGGCATCCTTCGGGAAGGGAATCGGCATCGACGGCAAATCCATGGTTCTGGGTCGTAATATAGATGCTCCCGTCTTTGTACCGGACCGGCTGGTTGCTCCCCCGGTGCCCGAATTTCATCTTGTAGGTGCTTCCCCCGAGAGCAAGCCCGCAGACCTGAATCCCCATGCAGATTCCGTAGATCGGGAGCGTACCGGCAAGATCCTTGATGCAGCGGATGGCTCCCCTGGCATGGACCGGGTCACCGGGTCCGTTGCTGACAAACAGTGCATCGGGATGACAGGCCGTGACATGGCCGGACGGGGTGTCATGGGGGAAGATATGGATATCGGCATTCCGTGCCTTGAGGGAGAGGACCATATTCTTCTTGATACCAAGGTCGAGCACCGCGATCCGCTTGCCCGAACCCTGAATATGGTACGGCTTTTTGCAGGAGACGGCAGGGATAAGGTCGCGTTCCGAGATCGGGGGTACCTTCCTGGCACAGCTGACCGCATACTCGCCGTTGTCATCGCCAACGACAAGTGCAGCCCGGAGTGTCCCTTTCTCCCTCGTTTTGATGGTGAGCATCCTGGTATCGACCCCCTGGATACCAAGGAGACCCTGATCGGCAAAATAGTCAGCAATTCGGGGAGCTGCTTCCGGGGCATCGCATATTTCCCGTGCCACACAGCCTATAGTCCATACCTTCGGGTGCTGGAAATTTTTCTTGTCAACCCCGTAATTTCCGATGGTCGGGAAGGTGAACATCAGGATCTGCCCGTGATAACTCGGATCGGTCAGTGCCTCCATGTACCCTGACATCTGGGTGGAGAAGACCAGTTCGCCCGCACATTCACCTTCCGTTCCAAAACCCTGTCCAAGCACAAACGTGCCATCTTCAAGACCCAGAACCGCCTTCATCGTTCCATATTTATTGCGCCGGAATACATTTAATAGGTAGCGGAAGGAAGGAGATGTCAGATCCGGCGGGGAAAGGGGCAGTCGTTCCAGGGTATAGGGAGAGATTCGAAATCCTTTGAGATGCATTATTTCTGCGATTGTACATCAATTTTCGGTCTTTTCACAATTAATCCAAATTTAAATACTTCATTTGTAAAATAAAAGAATTATCAACGATCAATTCCGGAATAAAAAATGTTAAGTTGCACTACCTCTCAGAACTGATCATGGCCGTACCCTCCAAGATCTTTTTCACCAAGGGTGTAGGGGTGCACAGGGATCGTCTCGCATCGTTCGAGCTTGCGCTGCGTCGGGCGGGGATCGAGAAATATAACCTTGTCTACGTATCGAGCATCTTTCCTCCGTTCTGCAGGCTGGTCACGGTAGACGAGGGGGCCCGATGCCTTGAACCGGGCAGCATCACCTACTGCGTCATGGCAAAGAACGAGACGAACGAGCCCACCCGCCTCATCTCTGCAGCGATCGGGCTCGCTCTCCCGAAGGATTCGCAGGAGTACGGGTATCTCTCCGAGCACCACGCGTATGGCGAAACAGCGGAGAAGACCGGAGACTATGCAGAGGACCTGGCTGCAACGATGCTTGCAACAACACTCGGGATCGAGTTTGATATCAACCAGGCATGGCAGGAACGGGAACAGATCTACAAGGCAAGTGGGAAGATCATCAAGACCACGAATATCTGCCAGTCTGCCCAGGGAGACAAGTCAGGGCTCTGGACCACCGTCCTCGCAGCAGCTGTGTTCATCACGGATTGACCATTCCCCTCCCTTTTTGGAATACCCCGCCTTTACAGTGCCCGATTGCGATACATCATGACCATGAACATTATCCGGAATAATCAATATAAGGGCACGAAAAGCACCCTCCCTTCATGACGGGAACGAGGATAGGTATTTTCGGCATGCTCGTCCTTGTGGCCATGGTATGCCTTTCCGGATGCATCTCGCCTCCTGACGAGAACACGGGGTCGTCGGCAGGATCGGGAGGAGATGCAGGTTCAAAGGGAAGTATCAGCGGAACAACGGCAACCCCGACCGTAACAGAGACGGGAGGCGGAAGCGGAACGATCCCCACACCGACCCCGCCACCAGGAGAAGCCGGCTATCTTGTATTGGCGACCCCATTCCCGGTCGAGACCACCCCGGCATCGACCATGTCGGCCACCCGTCTCCCGGATAGTACTCCATCACCCATTGAATACATGGGCATCCACTATGGGACTCTCGCCCTGAAGAACAACAAGACTGCCTTCACGTACGACCTGCACAAGCCCCCTCTCGTGATCGAGATGTGTTTTTCACCCAATATGACCACCCGGACGATATGGTACGACAGCAAATACACCAATAAAGGAGAGAAGACAGAGACCGTCACCACCATCAGCCCCTATGCCTGGTTTGAAGTGATCGTCAGGGAACCGGTCTCAGGGCAGATCGTCGCACGTGAAGGATTTGCACGCGAATACAGCACTGACACCGGAAAAGACCTCACGATCCGGTCGCAGGGGAAGTACCTGATCGAGTTCTCCGGAAATGAGCTCTCCGCCCAGGTCCAGATTAGGGTGCCGAAGGAAGGCAACCCGGCCGGATCGCCCCTGAAAAAGATGTCCTGCACCTTCTGAAAAGGGGCAGTATACCTCTTTATATGCGACAATGCCTCCGGCATTTTCATTCTGTATGTGTGGTACACGGGAAGTCATGTCGTTTCTATTGAGAATCTGACTTCCCGGGTCCTCCTCGTATGAGACTCCATTGAGCGGTATCAGGTGCCGGTCAGGCGGGATCGTCCCGCCCGAGATATTCCAGATCCTCGAGTTTGTTGATGTTGGTGAACGTCGAAAGGTCCGGATCAATGGCCTGGATCTGCCCTATGGGGACATATGTAACGTTGAGGTGTTTTACCAGGGAGCGGAGGGAGAGCGAAGGGGGATGT
>JAJRBU010000051.1 GCA_028679315.1 Methanoregulaceae archaeon | reverse complement strand
TACCTTGGCATTGTCAGGCGCATCCGTCATCGCAATAAATTCAAATGCACTGGCAAACAGGACATCCCCCGCAAGGATTGCCGTTGGCATATCCCATTTTGTATGGACTGTAGGAACGCCTCTCCGCACTACGTCTCCATCCATTATATCGTCATGGATGAGAGTGAAACTGTGGGTGAGTTCAAGTGCGAGTGCTGCGGGCATCACATCAATTGAACTCCCCTTCCTTATCGCGTCAGCAGAGAGTATCAGGAGGACCGGCCGCAGCCTCTTGCCCCCCGCAAGGAGCAGGTGGGAGCTTGCCGATCCGAGTTCTCCGCAGGTCTCCCCGAAATATCGGTAGATAAGCTTGTCCACCTGTTCTGCAGTGTTCTCAAGATATTCCTTCAGATCCATTTTGATCATCCTTCCTTGTTCAGACCAGTTTTACCCGCATACCATTCGACATGATGTGAACATCATTATGGAGAGTATATCCCATCTCTTCGGCAAATTCGGCATACCCGGAGGTCATTCTGATGTTCCCGTGGGCCGGGATTACATGCTGGGGATTTAACATGTGGACAAACTCGTAGTGATCCTCCCGGTAGGCATGACCGCTCACGTGAAGATCCGGGAAGATCCGTGCCCCTGCCATGTTCAGGTGGGCCTCCACCATGTACCGCTGGCCGACGTTCATCGGGTTCGGGATAATCTTTGCAGAGAAGATCACCTTGTCACCCTTCTCGATCTTGTAAGGAGTGTCGCCAAGGGCTATCCGTGTAAGGATAGACCCCGGTTCACCCTGGTGACCGGTGATAATAGGAAGGAATTTCTCCTTGCCCATCTTGATCATACGCCGGAGCGTCCGGTCCACCGTACGCCGGTTCCCAAACATGCTCATCGTGTCCGGGAAAGCAACCAGTTTCATCTGCTCGGCTGTTGAACTGTACCGTTCCATCGAGCGGCCAAGCAGTACCGGTTTCCTGCCAATCTCATGGGCGCATTCTGCAATTGTCTTCACCCGGGCAATATGCGAGGAGAAGGTACTGACAAGAATTGCATTCTTGTCGTCCTCGTAACTCGTGATAGTGTCACGGACGACATCGCGGGCAATTCGTTCGCTTGGTGCCCGTCCGCGGTTATCGATGTAGGTACTCTCCGTGATAAGGGCAAGCACCCCTTCCTTTCCAATCTGCCGGAGACGGGCAAAATCCGGAGCATCCCCGATTACCGGAGTCCGGTCAAGCTTGTAATCGCAGGCATAGACCAATGCCCCTTTCGGAGTATGGAGCACAACAGTTGCCGTATCAATAATACTGTGCTGCATCCTGACAAACTCGAGGGTGAGGTTCTGTGACAGGGTATACTTCTGGCCATGCTTCAATGCGAAAAGCTTGTTATTCACTCCGAACTTCTGCTCACCGGCAATCTGCTGTCGGATCAGCTCGATCGTGTAGGGTGTCCCGATGATGGGAGCATTATACCGGTGTGCAAGTTTCGGGACGGCACCGATATGATCCAGGTGCCCGTGGGAGCAGACAATGGCTTTCACGCTGCCTTCCACGGTATTCATCATCGTGTCATCAGGAATTGCCTTCATCTGTATGAGATCCAGTGAATGCAGGTTCTCAACCTCGGCTTCCTCGTGGATCATTACCTGGTCCAGGCGAAGGCCCATATCCAAAATAACAATCTCTTTTCCGCAGCGGACGGCGGTCATATTTCTCCCGACCTCGTCATATCCGCCTACGGCAATTATCTCAATATCCATTATTTTCCTCCATTTATTTCTTCATCATCTGTCGCGTTCTGCCGGTAATGTATGGCCGGTTCTCCCGGAGCGTTCCCGGATTTTTTGCACCGGAGAGGAACATAGCCACCCGCAGTTCATCGTAAAATGCTGTTACAGTTCTTTCAAGTTCTTTCTCGCCCTGCATTGCAGGCTTCAGGAATGGCAGGGCCACACCGCACAGGTCGGCACCCAGTGCGATTGCCTTTGCCATATCGATACCGTTCCTGATACCCCCTGTTGCGATCACGGGTCCGCCGGTACCGGCAACCTCCATGAGGCTTATCACCGTCGGTATTCCCCAATCCTCGAACATAGTCGAGAGCCGGGGATGCCTGTACTCTCCGGTTGCCGTTTCAGGTTCTGTTCGAAGCCCTTCCACAGCAGCCCAGGAGGTACCGCCCCATCCGCCGACATCGATAGCCTTTGCACCGGCCTGCCAGCAGAGGCGGGCGGTTTCAGCTGATATTCCGCTTCCCGTCTCTTTCACAATTACCGGGATCCGGAAATCCGAACAAAGTTCAGCAACTGCCTCAAGGCAGCCCCTCGCATCGTGATCGCCTTCCGGCTGGACGGCTTCCTGCAGGAAGTTGAGATGGACTGCTAGTGCATCGGCTTCAATCATTGATACAGCCCGCTCAGCCCACTCCATACCATGGTCCCTCAGCTGGACCACTCCAATATTCGCAACAAGGAATGCCTTCGGCGCCTCTTCACGCACCACCGAGAACGTGTCTTCAAGAGCAGCATTCTCGAGGGCTGCACGCTGTGAGCCTACTCCCATGCCAATCCCGTGTTCTGAGGTGATTCTGGCAAGGGTCCGGTTCACTTCCTTTGTTTCCGGATGCCCTCCGGTCATCCCCGCAATGAAGAGGGGCGACTCGAGAGTGAATCCAAGAAACTCGGTTCTTGTTTCGATAAAGTCAAGGTCACACTCTGGGAGAGCGTTGTGAACGAGCCGTATATCTGAAAAACCCGGGTCACCACGCTCTATGTTCCGCTCAAGGCAGATAAGGAGATGGTCCAGCTTTCTCGCAGACGTCTTCATCTTTTTTTCCATCATTCCTTATCCACCTCTCA
>JAJRBU010000176.1 GCA_028679315.1 Methanoregulaceae archaeon | reverse complement strand
TGAGCTGACTCCTCCCCAACGGATAGCTTTGTGGCGGCAATTCCTGGAGAAGTTCAACGACCCGATTATCCGTATCCTGCTCGTCGCCGTCTTCATTTCGGCAATTGTATCGATAATTGAGGGCGGGGGCCTGGTTGACACTATCGGGATCCTTCTTGCGGTCCTCCTCGCTACAAGCATCTCGTTTTTAACCGAACACCGGAGCAACCGCGAGTTTGAAGCCCTGAATGCAATGCGGGAAGATACCGGCATCAAGGTGATCCGGGATGACCGGGCAGCCACGATTCCCATGCGGGACCTGGTCGTCGGCGACCTTGTCCTCCTGGAAGCGGGCGATGTTGTCCCAGCTGACGGGTATCTGCTCCTGGCATCTAATTTCGAGGTGGATGAATCCGCGTTCACCGGAGAGAGCGAACCACTTGGGAAGATCGTAGAGGAGGTTGTCCTGAAAGGGACGCTGGTCACTGCCGGCCGTGGACGGATGATCACCGGAGCAACCGGGAATGCAACCAGCATGGGTCAGATCGCAGCAGAACTTGCCGAGGGTTCCCGCCCGGAAACACCCTTGCAGCTCAAACTCCGGAGACTCGCAGCTCACATCAGCAAGTTTGGGTATCTGATGGCAGGCCTGATTATCGTGACCCTGATGATCGAGGGGATATTTACCGGCGTCTTCACCGAAAGTCCTGCCACCATTGCCCGGTATGTGCTTGACAGTTTCATGTTCGCCGTGATCATCATTGTCGTCTCCGTACCAGAAGGGCTTCCCGTCAGTGTCACCGTTTCCCTGGCGCTCACGGTGCGAAAGATGACCCAGGCATCCAGTCTCGTGCGTCGCCTCATTGCCTGTGAAACGGTTGGATCGGTCACGGTTATCTGTACCGACAAGACAGGCACCCTGACGATGAACCAGATGGACGTTGTTGCCTCATCGGTTGAGTATCCTGATTCCGAACCGGGAATTCCCATGTCATCAAATGGCTGGGTCACCCTCAATGCAGCGGTGAACAGCACTGCAGAGCTCGAATCCCGCGAAGGAAAGCTTGTGACGGTGGGCAATTCGACCGAGGCAGCCCTGCTCCGCTGGCTTCACCGGGCCGGTATCTCCTACCAGGAGATACGGGCCTCCAATCCTCCCGTCTCCCAGGATCTCTTCGATTCAAACAAAAAGCAGATGTCGACAGAGGTAACGCTTGCGGGAGCGTCATTCCTTCTGGTCAAGGGAGCACCGGAGATCATCGCAATCCGGTGTGTTCCTTCACCGGACCTCTCCCATATTCAGACACTTGCCAGTCGTGCGATGCGCACCCTGGCGTTTGCCCACGCAAAACTGCCAGCCGATGGATCTGATCCCTCATCATTGATCTGGGACGGATACGTGGGCATCCGCGACGAGGTACGTCCGGATGTACCTGATGCTGTCCGGACCTGCAAAGAGGCAGGAATAACCGTGAAGATGGTAACGGGAGACAGTCTTGAGACCGCAACGGCAATTGCTCGGGAGACCGGCATCCTTAATGCCGGGAATGTCATCCTCGGAAGCGAATTCAGGTCATTGCCGGAGGAGGAGTGCGCCATGGCAGCCAAACGTCTTGAGGTCATGGCCCGTTCGGAACCTTCTGACAAACTGCTCCTGGTCCAGACCCTTCAAGGTGCCGGAGAGGTGGTTGCGGTCACCGGAGACGGCACGAACGATGCCCCGGCCCTCCGAAATGCCGATGTCGGTCTTGCCATGGGGATTGCAGGCACCGAGGTTGCCCGGGAGGCGAGCGACATCATCCTCCTTGACGATTCATTCCCGACCATCAAGAACGCGGTATGGTGGGGGAGAGCGCTTTTCGAAAACATCCAGAGGTTTCTCATCTTCCAGCTGACCATCAATATATCCGCAGCATTCTTGTCATTCCTCGCTCCCGTCCTGGGATTTCCTCCCCCGTTCACCATCATCCAGCTGCTCTGGATCAATATCGTTATGGATTCGCTTGCAGCGCTTGCCCTGTGTTCAGAGGCTCCCCACCCTGCCCTGATGCTTCGCAAACCTGTGCCACGGGACGATCCCGTGGTCACCCCCTATATGCTCAGAGCGATCCTCATTACGGCATCAGTCTATATCCTGATCGGCATGCTGGTCATTGTGTTTGGCATCCCGTTCCTGCAATCCCCGGAGCAGCAGGCAACGGCATTCTTTGCAGGATTTGTCGTGGCACAGGTCTGGAATGGGATCAACTGCCGTGGCATCAATGGTATCATGCCACCATTTTTCAAGGGAAATCCGGCATTTTTTGGGATCATGGCCGTTATTGTAGCGATCCAGATTCTGATCGTGCAGTACGGTGGATCCCTTTTCTCAACGGTCCCACTCACGCCGGTCCAGTGGCTGTTCCTCATTCTGTGTACATCCCCAGTCCTCCTTCTCTGGCCGGTGATAAAATGGAGTGAGAAATACGTACGGATATCCAGGAGATCGGGTGTGTAATCCTTTCCCTACAGAAATCTGGTTTCCCCTCTTTAGAATACGACGACCATCAGCAACATGGATTGGTTCTTTTGGGCTATCCTCATTATCAGTATTGGGACATCCTTCCTCGTGATGTACATTTTCAGGGAAATCGATAAAAGAATGGGTCGGGACTCCTGAAGAGATGCTGGATGAGATGGCACATGATATCGACCTGATGTAGAGGATCTGACGATGATGGGCGTTCCCCTCTCCCCCAGCGAATTTTTGAGAGACAAGAGCAATCGTAAAACCTTTAGGTCAAGCCAACCTATCGCTTGAGTTACCGAACTATCCTATGCCCCCCCTTGATCTCTCTCATTTTACCGGGCTTTCTTCTGAAGAAGCACAACGACGCCGGCTCAAGGATGGTCCTAATGAACTCCCTTCCAGCGAGGCCCGCGGTGTATTTGGCATCGTGAAAGATGTCATTCGGGAGCCTATGTTTCTCCTCCTTGTGGGAGCCGGGTCCATCTATTTCGTCCTTGGTGATCTCGAGGAGGGTGCACTCCTCCTGTCCTTTGTCCTTGTGATTATTGGTATCACGGTCTACCAGGAGCGGAAAACCGAAAGAGCCCTCGAAGCATTAAGAAACCTGTCCAGTCCACGAGCATTGGTCATCAGGAACGGCGAGCTGGTACGGATTGCCGGCAGGGACGTGGTATGCGGAGACACCATCTTCGTAAGCGAAGGGGACCGAATCGCTGCCGATGCCTTGCTCAGCGCTTCTACGAACCTTTCTGTCGATGAATCGCTCCTGACCGGTGAATCGGTCCCTGTCAGAAAACTCCCGCCGGAAGGGGAACCCGGCGAACGAAGACCGGGAGGGGACGATCAACCCTGGCTCTATTCCGGAACCCTGGTGGTACAGGGCCAGGGTGTTGCCGAAGTGGTTTCGACGGGCGTTCATACCCGGATGGGTGAGATTGGCAAAGCGTTGCAGACAGTTGAACAGGAAGAGACCCGGCTTCATGTCGAGACTTCTCATATCGTCAGGAGTATCGCCCTCATTGGATTACTCCTCTTCGTCATCGTGGTTGTCGCATACGGCATGACCCGGGGGGACTGGCTGCAGGGACTTCTCGCTGGTATCACCCTGGCAATGGCGATTCTCCCGGAGGAATTCCCCGTTGTATTGACGGTTTTTCTTGCCCTCGGTGCCTGGCGTCTTTCAAAAATAAATGTTCTTGCCCGTCACGTCCCTGCAATAGAGGCCCTGGGTGCAACGACCGTACTCTGCACGGATAAAACTGGCACGCTTACCCTGAACCGTATGACCGTCGCAAAGTGTGCTGTTGCCGGGTCCTCTTTCGATTGTTTGGCCAGTGAGGACAGCCCTCTCCCTGAACCTTTCCACGAACTCCTCGAGTATGCGATCCTGTCCTGCAAAAAGGATCCTTTCGACCCCATGGAACAGGCGTTGCTCAAGACAGGAATCGATGACCTCACTGGTACCGAGCATCTCCACCAGGACTGGGAACTCCTGCTTGAATACCCGCTTTCCCGGGAACTTCTGGCCATGTCCAATGTCTGGCGATCGAAAAAAAGTGATGATTATATCATCGCCGCAAAGGGAGCCCCGGAGGCAATCTTTGACCTGTGCCATTTAGGGGAGCAGGAGGTTTCAGCGCTGACCCGCGAAGTGGAAGATCTTGCTGCACAGGGGCTTCGCGTACTGGGAGTCGCAAAGTCTCACTTCTCGCTCGGACAACTCCCAGATGGCCAGCATGCATTCCCCTTCACCTATCTCGGGGTAATCGGATTTGCCGATCCGGTAAGGCCGGATGCGGCTGCAGCGGTGAGTGAATGCAGGACAGCGGGCATCCATGTTGCCATGATCACCGGAGATTACCCGGCTACTGCACGGAATATTGCCCGCCAGATAGGGCTTCCTGAAACTGATACCATTCTGACCGGACCTGAACTGGAATCGATGCCCGCAGAGAGGAGAAACTCCGCGATCCATTCCACCTCTATCTTTGCCCGGGTAGTCCCCGAACAGAAACTCCAGATCGTTGAATCGTTGAAGTCACAGGGCGAGATTGTCGCAATGACGGGCGACGGAGTGAACGATGCTCCGGCTCTGAAGGCTGCCCACATCGGCATCGCTATGGGGGGACGGGGAACGGATGTGGCCAGGGAAGCATCTTCGCTAGTCCTCCTTGACGATAATTTCGCTTCCATCGTTGCCGGGATTCGGATGGGCCGAAGGATCTATGCAAACCTCAAGAAAGCCATGGCGTACATCATATCGGTCCATGTCCCCATCGCCGGCCTTTCGCTCATTCCCGTCCTCTTCGGGTGGCCGCTCATCCTTCTGCCCATCCAGATCGTATTCCTGGAATTGATCATCGACCCCGCATGTTCCGTCGTGTTTGAAGCTGAGCAGGAGGAGCCTGGCATCATGCAAAACCCCCCGAGAAACCCCAATGATCATATGCTCGATCGTCCAACGGTAACCATTGCTCTGGCACAGGGCTTCGTTGCCCTTGGCATCGTGCTCGCGATTTATCTCTATGG
>JAJRBU010000120.1 GCA_028679315.1 Methanoregulaceae archaeon | reverse complement strand
CAGGCCCGTCCTGAATTATACATCGCATCTTGTAAGGATTAGGAAAATTCTTTCCTTTCCTTCTTTCAAAGCAGTATCATCACTACCGTATCATGACACACTGATAACCAGCAGGAGATATGGGACATTTGATTTTTCCCTACGGAAGTCGTGGAGGAGAGGAGGATGTCCCATGAAGTGCAATAGCCTTGAGTACTGCCCACAACATGAACCTGAATAAATGATGATTCGGCTTCCGTGAAAAAGATGTAGTCTCTCATTAACATCAGACCATTCGTCCTTGGCTATTATAGTTGGAACACTTCACAGGCATACCCAGAGGGAAAGGTGGTTAATGTGAAAAGAATTTCAGTCGTTATAGCGGTAGTTATAGTATTATTTTGTCTTGGGGTGACCCCGGGACTTGCTGCAACAGAGGAAGATATCGGAGCTTCATGTGAGCTTGGCACTGCCTGGCTTGCGTCAGTACAAAAACCGGACGGCTCTTGGGGATCAGGGTATTGGGAGGATGATTATGGAACTACAGGTCTCGTCCTCGTCAAACTCCAGGAACGAGCCTTTGAGCTCGGATATGATGGTCCCTTTGATCCTGATTATCCCTATAAGGGAAATGTTGAGGATGGTCTAGATTATCTATTCACTTATGCGGCAAACGTTCCTATTTCGCCCCAGCCCGCCGGGAACCCAGACACGGATGGTGATGGCCTGGGAGTCTCTATTCCTGCTGCGTATCATACTGTCTACGAAACGGGAATATTTATGATGGCTGTCGCTGCAGGGCGGGATCCAGATCGATTAGTAACAACAGGTCCTCTAACAGGATCGACCTATGGTGCTGCCCTCCAGGATGCCGCAGATTGGATGGCATACGCTCAAAGTGATTCCGGATATGGTCGTGGTGGCTGGTATTACTATGCGATGGATAATGAGGAATATGCTGACCAATCCAACGCCGGATATGCTTTGCTGGGACTCTTGTATGCCCAGACACCGAAATATGGTTATGAATGCAATATCCCCGCCTTTGTTGCAGATGAGCTGAATTATTGGATAGATTATATCCAGAGTGACTGGGGAGACGGGATAGACCCAGACTATGATGGTGGATCCGGGTATACTGAACCTGACTACTGGGTAAACTCGTTGAAGACTGGAACTCTCCTGACACAGATGGCCTTCGTGGGGGATGTCTCGTCAGATACGAGAGTTGCCGCAGCATTGGACTACATCGGCGCACATTGGAATGATAACTGGGTACAGGGGTGGGGGAACGGTGGTCCTGTCCAGTACCAGGCCGCGTACTGCCTGATGAAAGGGTTTGAAGTGATGGGTATACCAGTAGATGGCGTACCAGGAGTCGCAGACTGGTTCGATGATATGGCAACCGATATTATTACAGAACAAAACCTTGACGGTTCCTGGCCTTCAAGCCCTGCCTATGTATGGTACGATGGATCTCTAGGTCATATGGTAACCCCAGAGCTTTCCACTGTCTGGGCACTGCTGACCCTGGAGAGGTTTGCCCCGCCACCACCAGTAGTAATCGAGGTGTCCAAGGAGTATACCTATACCAGTGTATGCTTCGAGAAGGACAATGATGCTGACGGTTTATTCAATGAGGATGCTGTCGATACCATTGACAACGATGGCGATGGTCTCATCGATGAAGATCCAATCGACTGCCCGTATGGTACCAACCTTGGTGATCCGCTCCCCATGGATGCTGATGGGAACTTCCTGGTTTCTGCTGTTGTCACCAAGAAGGATGTGGTGACCAGCTACAACCCGGGACAGTACTATGCCGTATCCACTATCAATGTCCTTGCTGATATCGAGATGCTCACGATCGAGGAGGACTTCTCCGACTGTATCGATTCGGGGATCAGCGCTCTCAACCCCCCAACCGGCGGTGGTGCTGTTGTCGTTGTTGTGGTGGGACCCGAGGATGACGTAGCGTACCAGGCTCTTGATGCCAAGTCACCCGAAGTAACGATCGTCGACAACGTTGCGACCATCACGCTCGGGCCCCAAGAAGCGGGCACACGGATCTACGTCTACGTGAAGTTCAGCCCGGGACTGAAGGGAGAGGTGTGGTCAGAAGTAACCGACTTTGACTGTGTGAACATCAATAGTGCATGGGTCGTCGAAGTTCCGGAAGAGAATGACATCATATTCGACACTGCAACCCTGATCGTTAGTTAGAAATTGAGAACCTTACTCATTTTTTTCTTTTTTATCAATCCAGGGGTCTATTGTCCTCTTTCCTTTTCTCCACAATGGTCATGAGCCCCACCGGGTCCGGGTATCATCCACCAACGAGGACTCTCCGGACAACCATCGTTACCTGAGCTAATACCAATGACTGATTAATTTGAGAACCAGAAACTGACGTTTTACCACATTCGCAGTATCTCGCAGGATCTGATCGCGATGAGTAACATTTTCTTGCGTAACAGCAAAGGCACAACCAGTGAGCATGTGAAGTGGATAAAACTTGAAGTCTCAACCAGTTCGAGGACCCAGCTGATTGATATCACGAACCTCGTTGCCGCTGAACTATCAAAAACAGGCGTAAAAAACGGTACCTGCTCCGTATACATGCCCCACACGACCGCGGGCCTGACCATCAACGAGAACGCTGACCCGGACGTCGCCCGGGACATCCTCGCCGGCCTTGCCCACCTGGTGCCGGTGACGGGGGAATACCGGCATGCCGAAGGGAATTCCGACGCCCATATCAAGGCTTCACTGATGGGATTTTCCCTCAGGGTCCCGGTTATCGACGGGCGCCTTGCGCTCGGCACCTGGCAGGCACTCTACTTCTGCGAGTTCGATGGTCCCCGGCACCGGAATGTGATGGTCGGGATCACGGGGGAATAGTCGCAGGCATTTCTCTCATAACACCCTCTCACAGGGAAGGGCTCTTCATGTTCTACTCAACCAGTCTCTTTACTTCTTCCCGTGGTATTGCCACAAAGGTCTCTACATCCATGAGTTCTACCCTTTCCATG
>JAJRBU010000267.1 GCA_028679315.1 Methanoregulaceae archaeon | reverse complement strand
ATACGCACTCGTCTTTGCCCCCTTCAGGCCGACCTCCTCCTGAACCGTGAAGACACCATAGATGGTATGGGGGGATTTGACTTTCTGGAGCACTGATATGAGCAACGCAACCCCCACACGGTTGTCAAATGCCTTCCCGGTGAGCCGCCCGTTCCCGAGTTCCGCAACCTCGCGATCGATAGTCCCTGGTGTCCCAATCTCGATCCCAAGCGCCTCCGCGTCTTCCCTGCTCGTCGCCCCGATATCGATGAACATGTCATCGGTCTTCACCCCCTTCTTCCGTTCCTCCTCGTCCATCTTGTGAGGGGGTTTTCCCCCGAGAACTCCTGGTACCTTCCCTTCGGTGCCATGCAGAATGACCCGCTGGTTGTACAGCGTCGGGGCATACCATCCTCCAAGGGTAACGAACCGGAGGAATCCCTTATCATCGATAGATTTCACCATCAGCCCGATCTCGTCGGAATGGGCAGCGATCAGGACCTTGAAATCGTTCCCTTTCTTCACGGCGATGAGGTTTCCCATGGCATCTTCGCGCAGTTCATCGACATGGTTCTTCAGTTCCTTTTTCACGATTCCAAGCACACTTCCCTCGCTGCCCGAGAGGCCGTGTGCATTCGAGAGTTTTATGAGCAGATCTCTGACCATGATTCAGTCACCAGCCGCAGCCCGGATTCGCTCCACTGCAGTCTTCAGCTTCTCAATTGACGCAGCATAACTGATACGGGCATATTCGGATGCATTGCATCCAAATGCATCACCCGGCACGATAATAACACCCTTTTGCAGAACCTTCGCAAGAAGTTCCCGTTTCATCGGCACGAACATATAGAATGCACCTTCCGGGAGGGGGAACGAAAAGCCCATCTTCCCGAGTTCTTCGTAGAGGTAATCCCTCCGTCTCCGGTACTCGTCCCTCATCTGCAGGACACAGTCCTGCGGGCCTGTATATCCTGCAAGGGCAGCATATTGCGATATCGAGCTTGCACAGGCCTGGCAGTACTGGTGCACTTTCAGGCACTGCTCAGTGTACTCCTTCGGACCTGCAAGGTACCCGAGACGCCACCCGGTCATTGCGTAGGTCTTGCTTGCCGCATTGACCGTGATCACATCATCACTGTAGTGGGCAGGGCTGTGGTGGGATGAACCATAGATGAAGTGTTCGTATACCTCATCACTCACAACTGTTACCCCTGCATCCTCGGCATACTCGGCAATGGCCTGTATCGATTCCTGGCTTTCCACAGCCCCGGTCGGGTTGCCAGGTGAATTGATCACGACCAGCCTGGCACCGTCCATCAGGGACTTGGCAGCCTCGATATCGAGGTGCAACTTCGAATCGAGGGGGATGCCCTCCGGCCTGCCTCCCGCTAGTGCGGCAAGTGCTCCATAGGAGACAAATCCCGGATCAGCAAAGACCACGCGGTCGCCTTCCTCGACCAGCGCCTGCATGATGATGTGGAGGGCTTCGCTCGCACCGGCAGTCACGATGATCTGCCCGGGGTCATAGGTAAGGCCATTCTCTTTTCTGAATTTGGCGGAGAGTGCCTCCCGGAGTTCAGGGATCCCCATATTGGAGGTATATCCGGTCTTTCCTTCTTTTATGGCCCTGATTGCCCCTTCTTTCACATGATCAGGGGTGTCAAAATCGGGCTGCCCCAGCCCGAGATCGATCGAATCGGGCCTGGCTGACTCAAACAACTTCCGGATACCGGATATCTCGATCCCCCGGCACCGTTGTGCACATACATACTCCTTCATACTTGCTCCTCACTCGATATTCGCATGACGGTTCTTCAGTTCCTTCTCGTCGATCATGGAGACCTCCATCAGGCGTGATATGCAGGCATCGGCAAACACCATCGCCGCCGTCTCGAAGAGGGTCCCGAGCGGGGCAAACGATTTGTGCTCCCCGGTCATCTGCCGTATCTCAAACTCCGCTGTTTCATCCCTTACCTGGTCCCTCTGGTTCTCGATGATCACGATCACATCGGCCATCCTGCTGATCCTCGAGTCACGGTTGGACGTGATCAGCGCAATACGGCCTCCAATCTCCTTTGCGGTTTCAGCAATATCGGCAATCGTCTTGGTCCTGCCTGAACCGGAGAAGATAACCAGGAGATCGTTCTGCCGCATCGCGGGGGTGATGGTCTCCCCTACGACATAGGCGATGAACCCGAGGTGCATCAGCCGCATCGCAAAGGCTTTTGCCACGAGCCCTGACCGTCCTGCTCCCATCACATAGATACGTTCTGCACTCTGGATCTCAGAGAGGAACACCTCCGTCTCGCTGTCTGACAGACTGGAGGCAGTATCCCTTATCTTTGATGCCATCAGCCGCATCATGTTCTGCACGCTATGCCTGGCTACCATTTTTCACAGGAGAATATCACTGCATACTACATACAATTTCGTATGGGAGGCTCTATCTGGGGTGTTAGGGATTTATACCCCTTTCAGGATACTATTCTTTACAAGACCTGTGTAGTCCCAAAACGACAGGTGAGAAGCCGCCTCTTCCACCTCCTAAGAACACCAGGAGCAATGAGATTTGTTGATGATACCTGCACCGTCTTACACCAGAGGCAAGGAGTATCCCGATATCTCGATTGCCTGTTTTGTGGACCCGGACCGTGAGCAATCCGAAAAACGGACAGGAAACGAGGAGCAGGGATGATGTCTGAAACTGACCTTTCAGCCATGCTTGACCAGGAATACCCGTACCTCCTCGAGTTGTATCACGACCTGCATGCCCACCCCGAGCTTTCAGAACAGGAGGCATGGACTTCGGAGCGGATAGGAAACGAGCTCGAAGCAGCCGGTTTCACTGTTACGAGAGGGGTTGGAGGGTACGGCGTCGTTGGGGTTATCACCCGTGGAACCGGCCCTGCCCTGATGATAAGGGCGGACATGGATGGTCTTCCTTTGAGGGAGGAGACCGGTCTCCTGTTCAGGAGCACGGCAAGGGCCCGTGATGCTCAGGGGAGAGAGGTGGGCGTGATGCATGCCTGCGGGCATGATCTCCACATGGCGGCATTCATCGGTGCCGCAAGGATCCTCGCATCCCAGCAGGACTGGGCCGGGACGCTTGTCATGGTGGGGCAGCCCTCGGAAGAGACCGTCTCAGGTGCTGCCAGGATGATTGCTGACGGGCTCTTTACACGGTTTCCAAGACCGGATGCGGCGATCGCATTACATGTTGCCCCGGATATTCCCTCAGGCACCATCGGGTGGCGTGAGGGGATCATCTCCGCTGGTGGAGAATCACTTGACATCGTGGTTTCCGGTATCGGAGGCCATGCCGCTCACCCGGAACATGCCCGTGACCCGGTTGTGATCGCTGCCCAGATCATCCTTGCCTTCCAGACCATCGTGAGCCGTGAAGTACCCCCGGGAGAACTCGGTATCATCACAGTGGCATCGGTCCATGGCGGAATCAAGCATAATGCGATCCCGGACGCGGTGATGCTCCAGGTGAACATCCGGTATTTCAAAAAATCCATCCGGGACCTCCTGCTCAACGCCATAAAGAGGGTAGCTGAAGGGATCGCCCGGAGCGCAGGAATAGCTCCCCCTCTCTTTCCCAGGATCATGCTCCTCCCGCAATCGGTCCCACCGATGACCAACGATCCCACCCTTACCCGGAGGGTCACCGACGCATTTATCCAGCACTATGGAGAGGGACAGGTGCTCCGAATCGACCCGGTGACCGGAAGCGAGGACTTCGGCATCTTCGGGCTGGTTGAGCCACGAATTCCGCTCTGCTACTTCCGTGTCGGGTGCGGTGATGCGGAAAACACCTGCGGATTCCTCCACAGCAGCCGCTTTGCACCGCCACCGGAAGTAATCCGTGATGGTGCGGGTGCCCTGATCGTTGCAGCGAAAGCTATCCTTGATCCGGCACCCGTTCATGCACCGGGCACGTAGTGATCGATACTTCCAAACGGGATCAGATCTTTTCCCTCGATGATGGAGACGGGGCCATGGCCGCAACAGACCAGGCACCCGGTCCTGCCCCCGTGATAAGACCCGGTTGTCTCCCGGGCAAGGCCCATGAGATTCTGTCGCTCGTTCCTGGCAATCCCGCTGTCCACATTCACGGAGGTAACTAGGATGACCGCAAGCGTGTTGTACTCGGCACGCTCGGGGGTGAGGTGCCCGAAGTTGATCACGGTATCGGCGGTGAAGAGCACCCCGAGCTCCCGTGAGAAGAGGTAGATCTGCCCGTGCATGTGCCCGCCAAGCCCTTCGAGCACATCGAAACGGTATCCGCCGATATCAATGGAAGCGATCACGGGAAACCCAGCCTCTGCCCCTCCGGTCGGTGATTCGAAGAGCCGGTGCTCTTTTGGCGGATTGAACTTTGAGAAGAGGTTGATCATCGTGGTATAGATCTTCTCGAGGACCGATGCCTCGCTCCTCGATCCGTATGCCCGGTTTGCGGCCCTGATGATGTCAAGGGTTCCCGGGTGCATCGATGCCGGTACAGGATACTCACCCCCAGCCCCGCAGTGATCGGCATCGGCATGGGTGATGATGATCTGCCGGACGGCATCCTTTCCACCGGGTATCGCTCTGCGGATAATCGCCCCGATGTCCCGCATATAAATCCCATACCCGGTATCGACCATCGTGCAGCCTGCGGGAGTATTGACCAGGTAGACATTGCCCCCGGCAGGAGGCTGGATGCAGGTCAGGGTGATCCCGGGGCTGAGCGGAATGGTCTGAATATCAGCATAGAAACCATCCCCTGTTGTCCGGGTGAGTGTCCGTCCCGTCGCAAGGAAACTCCCGAAGATCGTTTTCGGGTCCTGACCAAGGTTCATCAGCTCCTGGACCGCATGGTTGATATCGCCAAGAAACGAGAGGAGGAACGGGTCTTCCGATTCTCCGATGATCTCCCGTATCTCCTGGGCAAACCTGATATAAAAGACTGTATCGTCGAGCTTCTTGCCGGTGGTATCATATTCGAGTATCTCGATCCGGTACTGTGACTTCAGCGCATCCAGGAGCAGTTCTGCCGAGCCGTTCTCTTCAAGGCTGACCGTGACCGTGAGCCGGTCAGGATGGCGCCCCCGGTCATCAAAGTCGATGTAAGATATGTTTGCATTGTACCGGGTCGTGTGATTCAGAAACTCGAAGAGAGCCCCTGGTTCATGAGGGAGAAAGACGTAACATTTCAGGATGTTTAACGGGCGGAGTGTATCCTGGAGATACCCCATACCGGTAAGTCCTTCCGCAATCCTTCCATATGCCTCCTCCGGGCAGGATACCTCAAAAAAGACAATATAGGGATCGATCCGCTGGTCGAACTGCACACGGTTGATATTCGCCCTCTCGCGCATCACGACCCGGGCTGCAGCATGGAGTGCTCCCGGATGGTTCGGAACCCGCGCGATGAATGAGTATTTCGGCATCGTATCACTCATTTCCTGATGTGTGGCGTACTTATTCGATCTTAAAGAACATCTCTGTTACGGCTGGAACCCGCTGGAAGGGACCGCTGGAACGATCATCCTGTGACACCGGTATCGGAAGAGAGCAAACCATTCCAGTTCTTTTCGATTCTGATACACGATAATCGAAGAAATGAGATGAATATCGACCTAAGGGGCTCTGTTTTTGAAAAATATGATGCTTTTTACGCCATTCCGTGTGAGGAGGTCTAATCGTGACCGAGCTCTTCATGCTCCATCATCAGTGAACCAAAGATGACCTTTTCGAGGACCTGGGCGACATATTTTATCTTCTGCGCCTGCTCCATGTCATCGTTCCGGTGGATGTCGGAATAAATCTGCACCCGGAGGAGGGCAAAACGGAGATGATCGAGCGATTCATCATCAAAGCCCATTGCCATACGATAGATCTTCTCGATGGAAAGGGGAAAGAGCTCGATATCCTCAAGCACCCTCGCGATATCTTCGTATACCGGGAGGGAGATCCCTCCCCCTTCGAGCATCTCCTGGAAATTCATCTACTGGTCAACCACCTTTACGAGCTCTTCCATGACGGCATCAACCCTCTCCCAGGTAGGGCTGTCCTTGGCCCTGATTACAAAAGGCCTCCCTTCGTCACCGGCCTTCCGCATCTCTGGGTCAAGGGGGATGGAGCCGAGGAATGGAACCTTGAGCACCGCTGCGATCCGTTTTCCCCCACCTGATCCGAAGAGATCAACCTCCTCCTTGCAGTGCGGGCAGATAAAACCGCTCATGTTCTCCACGATACCAAGAACCCTGATATCGAGCTTCTCGACAAATTTTGCGGCCTTCATCGCATCCATGGTCGCAACCTCCTGCGGGGTGGTGACGATGACAGCCCCTGTCACATTCGGTGCAAGCTGGATGATCGAGAGGGCTTCGTCCCCGGTGCCCGGTGGCAGATCGACGACGAGGAAATCGAGTGGACCCCAGTCGACATCCGAGAGGAACTGGGAGATCGCGCTCATCTTCATCGGTCCGCGCCAGATTACCGGCGTACTGATATCGGGGAGAAGAAATGCCATGGAGATGACGGCGAGGTTTCCGGTCACCCTGACCGGCTCGATCATGTTCCCGATCGTGGTGAGCCTATGATCTTCGATGCCAAGCATCTTCGGAACATTCGGCCCATGGATATCAAGGTCCATCAAGCCTGTCCGGTATCCATGGGCTGAAAGGGCATACGCCAGGTTCACCGAGACCGTGGATTTACCGACCCCGCCCTTGCCACTCAGAACTAGGATGACATGTCTGACATCGATCTTCGATTTTTCCGGGAGCCCTTTGGCCTTGCCCTGTGCGGTATCACAGGTTGCCGCAGTGGGACAACCTTCACATTCGTGACTGCATTCCTCTTCACTCGTCTTCTTGGTATCTTTCATTAAAAAACAGCCTCACCTGGTTGCAGGATAGTATTGGAAAAAATGAAATAAAGAGGTATACATGAGGGCAAACCATAACAGCCCGGATGCTGCCATACCATTTCATCATTGAGGTGCATTGTCGAGGACCGCATTGCAGAGCCGATCGGCCTTCGCGATGACCGGTTGATCCCGGGGAACGGAATGAAATTCGATCGCTTTGAACATTCCGGCAACCGTACTGGCTTTCCGGTACAGGGGTATGAGGCGTGGGGACGCGACCCGGTATCTCCCGTTCATCTGCCGGATCACGAGTTCACTGTCAGAGAATACGGAGAGCCTCGTGAAGCCAAGTCGGACGGCTGCCTGGAGCCCTTCGATAAGAGCATGGTACTCGGCCTCGTTGTTCGTTCCGATACCGGTACTGCCTGCACGCTCCTCGATGGTATTCCCGGTTTCATCAAGAAGGAGGTAGGCCCATGCGGAAGGCCCCGGATTACCCCTCGATGCCCCGTCAGTGTAGAGGGAGAACACCTTCTCTTCATCCTTACCGTACTTCATGTCTGTCTGCAAGGTATGATGGTGGCTTGATAAGGGTCTTTCCAATGAAGATCAGTAAAAAAGGATTTCTGGATTTTCGAGACACAGGTGATTGGATTTCCGGGTTCCAGGTAGACGGAATTCAGGGAAGTAGGTGTGATGATTTCCGGGTTTTAGGTGGACGGGATTCAGGGAATTAGGTGTGACGATTGTTCGGGATTTCCTGTTGATCCCACTCCTTCTAGCACCCGATCTCCGGTTGTCCTCAGAGAGATCCTGCTTTATAGGACACTGTCGATATCATGTGCATGGAACCTCTTGTTGTCAGGCTTGATTTCCTGGAATTCCCTCCCACCCATACCTGTGATGGTCCCAACATCTCACCGCGGATCAGGCTATCCGGGCTCAACGCGGTATCGGTTGCGGTGATGGCGGTCAATCCGTTCCAGCCGTCCTGCTGCTCATTCTGCCCCTGGCTCATCTGGAACATTCCTGCAGGAGCAGAGATCCCAGCCGGGATACCTGCAGAAGGGATAGTGTCAGCCCCGGTCACTGCGATCCAGGGGAGAAATGATTTCGGCAGGATCGGCTATTCCGGACCCTGCCCTCCGGCCGGCACTACCCATCGCTACACCTTCAAAGTGTACGGGCTCGATGCCATGCTCTCCCTGCCTGCCGGTGCGACAAAGGCCGAACTCATCGCTTCGATGAGATCCCATGTCCTTCAGTACGGCGAGACAGCTGCACTCTACTCACGATAAGGAATATGAAAGGATGCGATAGTCTGGGCTGAAAAGAGAGGATCTCGAAAAAGTATGATTCAAGTGAGTGTTTCAATCGAGATCGAGCTTTTTCTTGCCGAGTGACTCGATATAGGGGATCTCTTTTCCAACCTCTACCTGCCCTGCTTTGTCAGGAGGGATCTCAATTTCGAAGTTTGTGTACTCCTTCATGTCCATGAGCGTAACGGTCGACCCGGCTATTGTGATCACCTGACCGCTCTTCCGCTCGACGATTGGGACATACGTCTTTGCAGAGACCGGCTGGACGATGGAGCGCTTGACGCCATCGAAGATGCCGACGGCATCGATACGTGCCTTTGCAGCGCCATGCTTCCCGGGTTTCGATACGGAAATACCGAGGATCTTACAGGGCTCCTCATCGATGACGACATAGCGTCCTTCCTTCAATTTTCCAACTTCTGTCTGGTCTTTCATCCATTCACACTCGCTGAAGCGTATGCGCTACTTATTTTATCTATATATGATGAGATAAATACACCCTAAAGAACCCTGATTCCATGAACTTCCAGGCTGTTTGTGAACATATTGCCAATGCGGTCGCCGATGCGATCGGCCCCCTGATCGGTACACCGGATGCCGGCAGGAACATCCGGATGGGAGCTGACGGGACCCCGACCAAATATATCGACCTCGTAGCTGAAGATTGCATCCTTGAACACCTTGCAGAGTATCCCCTCTGCAGAACCCTGATATCCGAAGAGGCGGGGAAAGTCACGATGGATGGCGACAACGGAACCATCTTCCTCGACCCTATAGATGGCACCTACAATGCTATTTCGGGTATCCCCTTTTACGCCATCTCCATTGCATATGCTGAAGGAGGGTACGTGAAGGATGCATTTGTCCGGAACCTGGCGGGCAGGGAGACGTTCACCGCCAGGGCTGGAGAAGGGGCATTTCTCGATGGAAAGCATATTTTTGTCTCAAGGACAGCCTCTTTAGACGAGAGCGCGCTCTCGGTATATGGCAGGAAATTCGACCCGGGAAGGGCGATGCAGATCGGGCAGAAAATCCGGCGATGGAGGCTCCTTGGAGCATCTGCGCTCGAGCTCTCGTATATCGGATGCGGGAGGATTGACGGGTTCATCGATCTCAGGGGAACGCTCAGAGTGACCGATGCAGCAGCCGGAATGCTGATCTGCACTGAGGCAGGGGGAAAAGTGAGCGATCTCGATGGAAAACCACTGATATTTCCAGACGAGGTCACCATCGGCAGGTGCATGGTTGCCACAAATGGCATCATGCACCGCAAGGTGATCGAATACCTGCGGTGATACCATGAAATGTATGATGGTATCCCGGATCGATGACGAGAACGCCATACGATACACCGGGATGCTCGGAGATGCTCTGAACAGATCCGGGATAGATATCGTTTTCGAGACCGAAACTGCCCTGGGACTTCACAGGGAGGGCTCCACATTTCCAGGAGCACATCCGGATCTGGCCGTTATTGTGGGCGGAGATGGAACGATCCTCCGCACCGTCCAGAACATGGACCGACAGGTGCCGATTATCGGGATCAACTGGGGGGAGGTGGGATTCCTTGCAGATCTTGAACCTGATGAAGCAGAGGGCGTTCTCACCACCATATCCGATGGATTTCTGGTGGAGCCGAGGATGAGGCTCTCGTTCTTCATCGGTGACAGCCACATCGGTGATGCACTGAATGAGGTCCTCATCGTTACCAGCCGGCCGGCAAAGATGCTCAGATTCGGAGTGATTATCGATGGGATCCTGTCTGAACGGTTCAGGTCGGATGGTCTGTTGGTCAGCACTCCTACAGGGTCAACTGCGTATGCAATGAGTGCCGGTGGCCCCATCATCGATCCCCGCATTGAGGGGGCCCTGCTCGTCCCTCTTGCACCCTACATGCTCTCCTCCCGGCCGCATTTCATCAGTGGCGATCGATCTCTTGAGATACGCCTCGAGAGTGCAAAACCCGCCAGCCTTGTGATCGATGGGCAGAAGAGTATGGACCTCGGGTGTGAAGCTACCATCATGGTAAAAAAATCCTCCAGTCCCGCACTGTTTGTCGATGTAGGAAGGAACTTTTTTGAGAAGGTCGACCAGAAACTACGCCGGCTCTAGGTCACTTTCCACATTTTTATCAGCTCGGAATGCAAGCATACCGTATCCACCACGGAGAATTATCGATGCAAATAACGGAATATCCCCAAGCATCGGATGCCCTGAAAAAGGCGCTTGGCCTTACCTCATCACCGGTTGCCATCCGCCTTGTACACAAGAAGGAAGAGATCCCCCAGGGCGTCGAGAAACTGGACAAGACCGTGCGACACTGCCAGATGGTCTCCCTTGCCCGCAAGGAAGGTAAAATATTTTACTCGACGGTTGACAACCACGAATGTGTTGGCGGGGCATGGGCCCTTGGGCTTCGTGAGATATCTGAAAGCCTGAAAACAGGTGACTTTTACTTCAAGCTGGGAAAATTTGAAACTCCGGCCGCCTGCAAACGGACGATCGACCAGATCCCGCAC
>JAJRBU010000132.1 GCA_028679315.1 Methanoregulaceae archaeon | reverse complement strand
CGGCCGCTGCATCTGGCAGTGGCACACGGGGACCATGACACGCCGGTCCGAATCCCTCGAGTCCGAGGAGCCCACCGGCTGGATCGAGATCAACCCCGAGGATGCCAAGGCGCTCAATGTCAAGGACAAGGAGATGGTCAAGGCAACCACCCGCCGCGGAACTGTCAATGTCCCGGCACGGGTCACGCCGAATATCATGAAGGGCGTGATGTTCATGCCGTTCCACTTTAAGGAGTGTGCCGCGAACATCCTGACCAACAACGCCCTCGACCCCATCGCCAAGATCCCGGAGTTCAAGGCCTGTGCTGTCAAGGTCGAGAAGATCGCGGAGGCGAAGTAGATGTCAAAGAAAGGAGATATGTATTACGCATGGACCTCTGACGCCGAGATCGCAAAGAAGGCAGAGTGCGGCGGTGCCGTGACCACCCTGCTCAAGTTTGCCCTCGAGAAGAAGATGGTGGACGGAGTGTTCGGTGTCACCAGGGGGCAGGACATCTATGATGCGGTCCCGGTATTCATCACCGATCCAAACGAGATCGACAAGACCGCAGGTTCGCTCCACTGCGGGACGCTGCTCATGGCAAAGCTCGTCAAGAAGTACCTTGACGGGGCCAGGGATACAAAGATCGCGATGACCGTCAAGGGCTGCGACATGATGGCGATGTACGAGCTTGCCAAGCGCCAGCAGATCAACCTCGACAATGTCATCATGATCGGGGTGAACTGCGGAGGCACAGTCTCTCCGGTTACCGCCCGGAAGATGATCACCGACAAGTTCGGAGTCGACCCTGACACGGTCCACAAGGAAGAGATCGACAAGGGCCAGTTCATCATCGAGTATGAGGGAGGCCACAAGGGTATCTCCATCGATGAGCTCGAAGAGCAGGGATATGGCCGCAGGAGCAACTGCCGCCGCTGCAAGCTGAAGGTCCCGCGACAGGCTGACCTTGCCTGCGGGAACTGGGGCGTCATCGGTGATAAGGCAGGGAAGGCTACCTTTGTCGAAGTATGCAGTGAAAAGGGAGCCAATCTCCTCGACGCCGCGGTAAAGGCAGGAGTCCTCAAGACAGAGGCACCGAACCCCAAGGGCCTCGAGATCCGCGGAAAAGTCGAGAACGCGATGTATAAGCTCAGCGACAAGTGGCGGGCAAAGGACTTTGCCGGCCTTGGAGAGGGCAGGGAGCGACTGAAGAAGATCGTGAAGGAGACGTCACGCTGTATCAAGTGTTACAGCTGTATCGAGGCCTGCCCGATCTGCTACTGCGTCGAATGCAGTACAAAGAAGCCTTACCTCGTGACCCCGGGCCAGGTCCCGCCGAACTTCATGTTCCACCTGATCAGGTATGCCCACATTGCCGACTCCTGCGTCAACTGCGGGCAGTGCGAGGAACTCTGTGCCATGGACATTCCAAACGCCCTCTTCATGCACGCCCAGCAGGTCGAGCTCGAGAAGATGTTCGGACATGTACCGGGCGTTGACATGTCGCTCCCCCTTCTTGCCCTCGTTGAGGAGCGAGAGGAACGTGACCGGCTTGCGGCAACCGGCAGCGACCAGATCTTTGATATCTTCAAGTAAACCAGAGGATATCCTTTTTTTCCAGTTACAATCGTTCAAGGGACGCTCTGTCATCCGGTCACGATCCTGTCGGAGTATCGCTCAAAGCAGGGGGATGATCATTCCCGTGCAGGAGTTCGTCCCGGGGGGTAAAACGAAAAAATGGACCGGGTTTGTGACAAAGCCCGCATCCTGAAGCGGTTACTCTTCCCTGGCCTGCTGCATCTTCTTCCGGTGAATGAAGAGGTAGTACCCGCAGCCGATGATGACGGCAATGATGATACTCATCAGGACCGGATCATGCAGGACTCTTGAGAGGCCGTTTCGCTCCCGCACCTCTATCCTGACACTCATCGGGTCGGAGATGCGGTTGGCATCGAGGCTGTCCCTGAACCGGATCTCGGTATCAAGACCGTACTCTTTTACCGTCGCGGTTTTATCCACGCCGATCTCAAACCGGGCAACCGCCTTCTCACCCGGTGCGAGGTCGCCGAGAAACGAGGTCGCATCGGATGCTGCGAAGGGGTCCACTGCGCTGATCCGGGCCTGTGCACTGTAGGCGGTTGTCGGCCCGGTGTTCTCGTATTCCACCTCGATGATCTTCGTTGCCCCGCGGTAGATCCAGGCCGGTGTTTCGGTAACCGAGAACCGGGTCTTTCCCACAACCGGTATCCCGATGGTCACCTCAGGGGAGAGCCGGGTCGCATTGGAGCGGTCACGGTATTCGACCGCAACAACCAGGGGGTACTGCGCAGGCCCGGCCTTCTCGTCCACCGCTACCTTGAAGCGGGCAGTCGCAACCGCACCCGGGGGAAAATCGCCGATAAATACCCTGCCATCGAGGGGAACGATGGGGCTCCCGTCTCCCTGGAATATCCGCGCAATCGTGTTGGTTCCGGTGAGGGTGCCAGCATTTTCGAGGGTGAGGGTGATATACCCGTCACCTCCAGCATTCAGATCCCCGGCGCTGATCTCATCCACCGCGATGATCACCTCATCTTTCACGTTCAAGGGGATATCAAGCTGCACGGACTCGGTCGCATACTGGAAGGCGACGCTGCCGCTGTCGACCAGGGCCTCGGAGACAAGGTAGGTATAGTTCACGAGAAGAGGCAGATGATAGGTTCCGCCATGGGCATCCTCGAGTACATGGACCGAGAAGGGGGAGGAGACCGTTCTGCCGGACGCAATATCACCGACCATCTGGGTATCAGTCTTTATCTCCACCGGGGCATCGCCCGGAAGGAGGGTGAGGGTGACCATCCGGGCCGTGCTCGGGGGATCTCCGGATGCTCCCCCACCGGGCTGGACGATCTTGACCTCGTCGATGCCGGTGTTCCTGACGTGGATGACGATGCTCTGCTCCGAACCGGGTGAGAAGTCATTGGTTCCATCGATGGCTGCCACAAGGTCGGGCATCCCCGAGAGGTAGGTGCTGCCCGCCACTGTCGTTATCCCCGGAATCAGGGCACATATGACGAGGAAAAAAAGTATCCTGCCCGGTATCCCCTTTGTTGTCATTATTATAACAACAGTGTAGCTCTGTTCTCGGATAAAAATCTTGTCCGGATCAAGGAATCCATAGGAAAATGGGAGGGGTTTTACTCGCGCCGGCCAAAGTCCTGGGTAGCGATAAAGCCATACGGGCTGGCACTCTTGTCAGGATCATAGACCACCCCGATTCCGATCTCGGTATATTTCGGGCTGAGCAGGCTCTCACGGTGACCCCGGCTGTTCATCCAGAGGTCCTGCACGAAGTGCCTGCCCACCTCATCGGGGTTGCTGGTCAGGGTATGTGATGACGAGGCAGCGATATTCTCTGCTGCCGACAGGTACGGATACCCGGCTGCTTCCATGCGCTGGAAGGGAGAGATCCGGTCGGGATTGGTATGGCTGAAAAAGTTACGTGCTCTCATGTCAAGGCTGTGGGCTCTTGCCACCGTGGTCAGGACCGCATTCTGGACGAGAGGCGGCACACCGGCTGCGATCCGCTCCTGGTTGGTGTACCTGAAGATCGCAGCCTCGACCTGTGCCTCCACGGATTGTCCGGGCAGGGTGGTGGTGATGAGGACAGGGGCAGGGGAACAGGCGATGTTGTTGCCTTCATCTGCCTCGG
>JAJRBU010000042.1 GCA_028679315.1 Methanoregulaceae archaeon | reverse complement strand
TCCTCATCACGATAACCTGGGACCAGTTCCCAGCCACCAGTACAAACGGTGGCAGGGACCCTGTACCAGAATACAAGTGTAATCATCACGGTTTCAGATAATATCAATGCACACGTCCGGGCCTGAAAAAACGGATTATCAAGGTGAAGGAAATACCCTGAAAACCGGAGCGAAAGAACCTTTCCCGGTCGCAGGAATCCATACCTGTTCTGCCCACCGGGGCTGGGCTTATGGAGTAACATATAACCCATACACAAAGGTCGCGAACATGGCGAAAAGAACGATGAAACCTAAAAGGATGATGATGACGATCACTTCCTCGAGTCGCTCGCTCATGTGGTATCACTTGGAGTGCAATGCAGGGATATTATCTGCGTTCATGGTATTCTATCCTGTCTTTGCGCCAAATGGGCTGCGGAATATCCGATGCGGGAGGAGCCGAGTGCAAATGCGCCACACGGTGCCGGTTGCCAGGATAGATAGTGCAGCCACGAATGGATTCTTTTGCAGTCAGCCAACCAGGAGAATGATAAGGTCTCATTACCGGAATACTCATTTGCACATTCTTAATGGTGGGATGATCCAGCCCCCTCACGAACATGGACTGGGGAGATCCTTTTAGCCCTTAAAAAAATACTTTTAAGCCGTTCTTTCTATAACACGTATTACGGAGTGATGAACCATGGAAAAGATAGCGCTCGGCCCGATGCCCTACATGAGTGTGATGCCCACCCTGCTCGTTGGTGCGTCAGTGAAGGGAAAGCCGAATTATATGACCGCTGCATGGGCAACGGTTGCCTGCATGGCTCCCCCGATGGTATGTGTCGCCGTCAACAAGGGGCGGTTCACCGCAGTTGGAATCGAAAAGAACAGGACATTCAGCCTGAATGTTCCTGCCGTGCACCAGGTGATAGAGACCGACCATTGCGGGCTTGTTTCCGGTAGTAATGAGGACAAGTCCACGGTCTTCCATTCCTTTTACGGGAATCTGAAGACCGCACCCCTAGCACAGGAATGCCCCGTTAATATCGAGTGCAGGGTCTTTCGGTCTGTTGACTGCGGGAGCCATACCCTGTATATCGGCGAAGTCGTGGAGATCCATGCTGACCGTTCATGTCTGACTGATGGGAAGCTTGACATCGAAAAGATAAAGCCCATCATCTATGCCCAGTACGCGTATTACGGCGTTGGAAACCAGGTCGAGAAGGCGTTTTTTGCCGGAAAGAAGTATACAAGGAAGGTATAACGGGACTACTACTCTTTTCTGGTATCGTGCTCCGATGGGAATCATCTCTCTGGAAATGCATCGCTGAAACAAAATATTCTGAACAGTAATACGCATGGATTCTCAAAGGATAGGGCCTGGGTCGGCAGATTCTCTACCACTCTGCAGATGGTACAGGACCCGACTCTCTTTTCCCGTTAGTATTGATAAGAATCGTATAACTGTCGATGACACCAAAGACGTAGAGAAATCCAGTCATGATTGATGCAGAGATGTCCCCTGTTACCAGACTGAGCACAACAAAACCAACGACTCCGGCTATGAGGAATATTCCCTTGTATTTCTGGTTATGTTCAATCTGTGTCAGTCCTGTGATGAACATGGCTATCCAGGACAGGCTGTGTCTCCGGGATTTCCCATTATCCGAGAGCGGAATGGTCTTGCCAGGCACTTCGGTCAGGAAACTGAAGTCTTCCTCTTTCACCGCTGCCGTGATATCTTCCGAGTCCGGTTCTACGGTCTTTCTCTTCTCCAGTTCCTTGATTTTTTCATCGCAGAACTCAGCACCATTCATATCACCGGCGATTTGAGATGCATTCCGGAGCAATTTCCATACCACGATGTCGTCGGGGTCCAAATCCAGGGCGTTGATCCAGCACTCCCTCGCCTCTTCGATCTTATCATCATTATAATAGTCCATTGCCCTCTCTTTCCAGTATAATGGGTCCTTTGGTTCCATAATTCTCAAAATTCCCGGTATTCACAGCTATCGCAATTTTTGTATATATTAATCACGAGAATGCAAGTTATCGTGCCTGATGAAGCACCATATTATCAGTAAGAATTATTGGATCGACGTAATTGAAGATATTCCCCATGGAGGGATGACAGATGTCCCCTCATTCAATCAACTTCAGCAGGAAAGTGACTGCTTGGGGTATTCATTGAAATGATTCCATCCACAATATATTTCAATACCAGAATGATTACATCTTCTGCGATGAATATGATGAAGTCTCCTCTCCCTGCGTTCATTGTTGTGTTAGCAGCAGCTATGCTGATCCTGCCAACATCGGCTTTGGATGTGACGGGTAATTCCGATGACCTGGTACTTTTCTCCGTCTCTGATCCAGGGTTCCATACCATTACGATGCAATACACTGGATATTCCCCCTTTGTGGTAACATTGGAAGATTATCGGGGATATCCCATTGAGTATCTCGCGATTTCACCCGGGCCCTTCCAGGGAGAGGTCCAGGTGAACCTTGCTCCCGGGGATTATTATCTCCTGATAACGGCATCAGGTCCCTGGTCCATTGCGATCGCTCCTCCAGATTCTCCTCCGGTAATCACGACTATCCCTACAACCTACGTCACGACTGCCATCCCCACCATTACTCCCACTCCCACCCAAACATTCTGCTCGAGCGACACTTGTCCAGACACTATCCCTCCTACTATTGAACCAACGGAAATACCAACGAGCGTTCCTACTACCGTTCCCAGTGTTACTCCCACTACCGAACCGACGGGGATCCCAACTAGTGTTCCTACTAGCCTACCCAGCGTCACCCCTACCACTATGCCCACTACATCACCTACTACGGAACCAACCGCAGTTCCCACAACAGGGCCGACGATGGAACCTCAGATTCCTCACCTGTTCTACGGCTCTCTGACCATCATGGACGAACCGGGTGCTGCAGGTACGACCCTGACAGCAACCGTTGAAGGTGGTGGGGGATCCCTTACGACTACTACTGAAGGACTCTATGGGAACGCTAGCCCGCTTGCTGAGAAACTCATCGTGCAGGGTTCCATCGGGAATGGAGCGCCGATCTCATTCTCTGCCAATGGTCAGCCTGCCGAATGCTATGATGTCAAGGCAGGAGGGCCATGGCAGTCGACATATCCTTTCGCCTCGGGAGCCCTGACAGAGCTCAACCTGCGAATCACTGAACCGGGAGACGTCTACTTCATCAACGCAACTGCCGGGAACGGTGGGAATATCGTTCCACGCGGGCTTGTCACGGTCAGTGCAGGTGCTAACATGACCTTCACCATCACTCCGCTCTCGGGTTATACCACACAGGATGTGGTGGTCGACAGTGTATCGAAGGGAGCGATCCCAACCTACACCTTTGTGCAGGTCTCTGCAAACCACACCATCTCAGCGTCCTTCAGGCAGACCTCCGGCGGTGGGGGCGGTGGAGGCGGTGGGGGCGGTGGAGACAATGGGGGTACTCCGGTGCCGACCACCCCGACAACTATCCCGACAACCCAGGCAGGCGGAACGACCTTCCTGAGCAGCGGCGGTGCCGGGTCGGGGTCCGTTATGAAACCGAATGTTACCCAGAATATCACGGTTACGACAACCGCAACGACTTCCATTCCAACTGATACTCCCACTCCAGTTCAGTCTTTCTGGGATCGGTATCCTGAAGCAGGGCTCATCGCATTGCTCATCCTGGTTCTTCTCCTGTCAGGCTATGCCTATTACTCATACCAGAAAGAGCAGGCGGG
>JAJRBU010000240.1 GCA_028679315.1 Methanoregulaceae archaeon | reverse complement strand
GGACCAACCACGTACTTCCGACAGCAGGATATGCAAAAACCTATTCCGGGCTCGATGTCCAGCACTTCTGTAAAACTGCCTCGGTTGAGATGATCTCCCGGGAAGGTCTCGAGGTGATCGGCGACACGGTTGAGACCATTGCCGATGCGGAGGGTCTCCATGCCCATGCAGAGTCAGTCCGGGTCCGGAGACGAATGATATAACTTCTTTTTTGTAAAAAAAGAGCTCACCAAACGGAGTAGAGCATTCTTGCATCCCAGAGGCTTCCGCTTGAGGGACTCCTGCATTCAGTCACTGAAGAATAAACGGACAGATCTGATGAAAAAAAATCCGGAATTATCCAATTCCAGATAGGGAGAAAGGATCAATTTTTATATAAAAATGCTTTCGGCATTTTCATTCCGTATGTGTATTTTCAACGAGGGAATCATGTGATTTTTTCTTGCATGATATAACGTCATGTTCCCGATGATTGGAATGAAGAGAAATGCTTATTTCCATTTCGGGATAAGAACGATGCGATATTTGCCAATGAGTGAAACTGCGATACATACTCTCATATCAGGAAAATACCGGTTCATCATCCTTGCATCCCTAACCTACCTCTTCTGGGTGATCGTCACCTACCTGCTTGAAGGACGGATCCTGACCTTTCTCCGGCCTGAAGCCGTTCCTGACCGGATAGTGTATACTCTCGTTGCAAACATCCTCGTCGGTATCATTCTCTCCCTCTGGGTACTGAAACAGGGGATAACAACAGGAACTATCTCCCTGGATACTACAGGATTTCGTCCTTTGAAACGGACTATAATCGCGGTGATGATTGCGTTTCTTGCAGGACTCGCCATACTCATGGTTCAGCACCAGGGACCACTTCATCCAGTCATCCTTCTCAATGTCTATGCCCAGGTATTGACCGTTACCATCGCAGAGATTGCCATTTGCTGGTGCCTGATCGGGTCGGCTGCCGAAGCAATCCTTGCCAGGAACGGCCGGATAATCGCCATTATTGGGGGAATTCTTGCAGCGAGCTTCCTGTTCGGGCTGTACCATGCTGCCCACAGCCCTCCGTTCAACCAGCCTGGAATGATCCTGCTCCTTACCTTCATCGGGATTGTGACCAGCCTGGTCTATTTTATCGGGCGGGACATCTACGCCACGATGGCATTCCATAACTTCCTTGGTTGTATCGGGATCATCCAGGCACTTGAAACGACGGGATCAATCGCTCTCTATGAAACACCCCTTATCCCGATTATGGGGATGGCAGTCATCTCAATCGGGATATTTATCGCCATCGATATCCAGTATATCCGAAAAATTTCACCGGTACCTACCTGATCGACAGCGCAAACCAGGATTCACATCCAGTCTCATGCCAGATGATACGATAACGGACAGGGTGCTGATCAGGAGATATCGCCGAGACATAATCATGCAATCGAATGAAGAGGCCCTTCCGGACGAAATGTATATGCGTGCAGACTGCCAGAACTCCCCTGATGCCCGAAGGGCCCTGCTTCAACCAGATCTGGTCAGAAATCCTCCTGAAGGAGGTGACACCACGCCGGGCAGACAACCGGGTGAAGAAGATATGCCGTGAGTACTATCAGATAGAACCGGGTTATCTTTTCAGGGACGTCCCCATCCTTCTTCCTCATTCAATGCTCATGGGTATTGACGAGGCAGAGGGCCGGATCGTTATGCCGTTCCGGAAACCATGTTTTGGAACGTCTTTGTATTCTATTGAAACCGATTGGGGCGAGATCTGCCTGATCCGGACGGAGCTTGGCATGAGAGAGAAACCCCTACCGGCACAAAGGAAAAGATCTGGCAAAACCCGAAAAAATCCGAAAAGAGATGAAAACGATCTGTTCTGAAAATACTTCCCTTATCTGCCTCCATTCTGACAGATAATCTCCTGAAAAAGGGGGTTAAATCGACTTCTCCCATCCCTGCCCCATGTCGATGAGCGGACGGACTTCGGTAATCTCAAAGCTCACCACGGCATGGATCATGGCCGCAGCCTGTTCCCCGGCGACTTTCGCCATGTTCTTCTTGAAGGTGTCAAGCACGGGGCCTGACGCGGCGATCTCTTTTACGTTCAGGTAGACCCGGATTCCCTTCCAGTCCATGATACTCTTTCCCGGTTCCATGATAAGATAGACGGCGTGGGGATTCTCCCGGAGGTTGGCAAGGGTCCGGTTGCCCCCGGACCCGAGGATCACGGTCTTCTCGTCGGTCATGTGAGGAGACCCAAATACCGCTGAGTCCACTATTCCGTCTTTGCTACAGGTACTGATCGTCCCTATCCTGGGCTGCTTGTTGAAGTATTCCATCAGTTTTGACGACATAGGTACACCATACTCCTACAGACATCTGCCTCTCCTCCTGGTTTCTTAAATGTTACGGGAAGCTTCATGAACGGGAGCACTCCGCCAGTCCGGCTCCTGGTCCGGGCAGCCTCTAAAAACAAATACCTGGCACTTCAAAGAGAATCCTTGACATCCTGATGAACTCAGCAGAATCCCTCCATCGATCGACCGCATTCCGTCTCATCTTCCTCCTTGGTATCGTGAGTCTCTTCGGGGATATCATCTACGAAGGAAGCCGGAGTGTCACGGGGCCATACCTACTCCTGCTCGGTGCATCGGCATTTACCGTCGCATTTGTGGCAGGGTTTGGTGAGTTCATCGGCTATGCCGCGAGACTGGTATCCGGGTATTTCTCCGATCGGACCGGTGATTACTGGACCTTTGCCATTGCCGGGTACCTCATGATCGGGGTGATCCCGCTCCTTGTTTTCGCACAGGCATGGGAAGCAGCTGCCATCCTGATCCTGATCGAGCGGCTGGGAAAGGGGATCCGGTCCCCGGCCAAGGACACCATCCTCTCCCATGCTGCACACCAGGTGGGGAGAGGGTGGGGATTTGGGATCCATGAAGCACTCGACCAGGTCGGGGCGATCATCGGTCCGCTGGTGTTTGCCGTCTCCCTTGCAGTCTATGGCGGATACAAGATTGGATTTGCCGTTCTCGCGATTCCGTTCGCTTTCCTGGTCGTAGCCCTGATCTATGCCAGGAAGAGTGCTCCCGACCCGGCAGGTTTTGAGAGTGAGAGAACGACAGTCCCATCCCCGCAGCCCGCCTCCCGGGTACTCCTTCCTTACGGCCTCTTCACTATCCTGACGATGGCAGGATTTGCCGTGTTCCCCCTGATGGCCTATCATTTCAGTGCAGTATCCGTGGTCCCTGCTGCCCAGATACCGGTCTTCTATGCCATCGCCATGGCTGCCGATGCCCTCTTTGCCCTCGTTATCGGGAAGTACTACGACCGGATCGGGCTCACGGTCCTTTTGGCTGTACCCCTGGCCAACATCCCGATCGCTGGCCTGGCTTTTTCTGGGGGATACTATGGTGCTCTTGCAGCAACAGTCCTCTGGGGGATCTCAATGGGCGGCCAGGAGACCGTGCTCCGGGCAGCACTTGCGGACCTCACCTCGATCAGGAAGAGGGGTATGGCATACGGGGTCTTCAATACGCTCTATGGCGGGGCCTGGTTTGTAGGAAGCATAGTACTTGGAATTCTTTACGAGATAGATCTTGTGATCCTCATTTCCTACACCATCCTGATGCAGGGGGCAGCGCTCGGAGCATTCCTCTGGCTTCGGAGATCGATACGGGCAGGTACCAGGTCCAACCAATAAAAAAACAAATATCCATACCTTAACAGGGAGAGAAGTCGGAAATACTGTTTATTCTGACCAAACCTCGCACATATTGGTAATTTCCCCTTTCCAGAACCATGGGAGGGATATTGTCCTCTTCATCCTCATTATCCTTCAGATATGGCCAATACGGGGGAAGGAACGATTCTTCATCAGAGATACTCGTTCTGGTTTGGGAAATGATGAGAGGAGCGGCAATTCCTTGGATGCAATACCTCTCTCCTCAAATCTCTCCTGGCATGTGTGGCATGTAGGGAGATTCGACTGGGGATGGGGGATGATTCAGAGAGGTATTATCATTCATTCGGGACTAATGCAGTGCAATGACTGATGAGAGTGCCTCGCTTTCATTCCTGATGCTCATTCTTTCTATTCTGATTATCATCCAGGCAGGAGTCGTGG
>JAJRBU010000002.1 GCA_028679315.1 Methanoregulaceae archaeon | reverse complement strand
ACCGGGAAAGACTGCCTTGACAGGGTCCTTGCAGGGATCGATGCCTCTCTCGATGCAGGACTGACGCCTGTCAAGCTGAACGTCGTGGTCCTGAAGGGGATCAACGAGCATGAGATCGATGACTTCATCAGGTTTGTAAAGGGAAACCGGAACTTGGTCCTCCAGCTGATCGAACTGATGGAGATGAAGGGGTGCAATTACCACAGCGAGCTGAACGGGCTTGAACAGGAGCTATCCGAGCGGTCTACCCAGGTCCTGACCCGTCGCATGCATCACCGGAAAAAATACTGTCTCGAGGGCTCCGAAGTCGAGGTGGTCCGGCCGCTCCATAACACCGAGTTCTGTGCGTTCTGTAACCGGCTCCGGGTAACATCCGACGGGAAACTGAAACCCTGCCTCCTTCGGACTGACAACCACGTCGATATCAGGGGAAAGACCACCGATGAACTGCGCGAGCTGTTCAGGGAGGCAGTCCGGCGCCGGGTACCCTATTACCGGTAATCGGCGCGTTTCACCTGCCCTGTTGCGAATTTATTTACCGGTCCGTGGCGAACAGGATCCCATGAATGAAGACCGGGAATACGTTCATATCCTCGAGCACCTGTACGAGAAATCGCTGGTCCTGCACGACCAGTCGCTCTGGCACCCGGTGCTCAACTTCTACTTTATCGATGCCCTTGCCCATATCGACTATACGGTCGGGCTGATGGCCTACACCTATCAGTCACCAAAGAATATCATGGCTGGACAGTATCTCCGGTGGAGGATCGATGAAGAAAAGAAGGGGGACCGGGCGAAGTTCCCGGCCTTTGTCAACTGGCTCAAGGGACACCACCCGGGAATGTTCGATGACCTCCCCTTTCTCTGGAGGAAGATCTACGATGCTGAAGATCCGGCCTCATACATCAGCTTCAGGATCGTCCTTGACCGCGACAATCGTGAGGCACTACGCCCCCATGTGTTTTACAATATGATCGAGGAGTTCTTCAGACAGGACTTTTTAAAGAGCCTCTACGAGGATGCATCGCTAGCAACCAGGTTTTCCGAGTTCAACCGTTGTAGCTGAACCGATCTATCGGAGAAAGTATCGTGACACCAGCCCGACTCTGCGCCGACCTTGTCCGTATCAGGAGTGAAAATCCTCCCGGGAATACCAGGGACGTGATCGAATATATCAAGGATTTCACGGACTCCTGCGGGATCAGGACACGGGTGATCCGGAGCAGGGGCGGGAGGAACAACCTCGTATCGGCACGACCCGGAGGCCGGCTCCTGTTCTGCGGACACGTCGATGTGGTCCCGGCCCTCGCCCAGTCATGGCAGCATGACCCGTTTTCCGGTGCTATTGAGGACGGGAAGGTCTGGGGGAGGGGGAGTACCGATATGAAGGGGGGTTGTGCCTCAATCCTTGCGGCATGCAGGGAGGTGGTCGATGCAGGGCCTGAATTCCCTGCTGACCTGGCGTTTGTCTGCGATGAAGAGACGAGCGGTACTCATGGCATCAGGAGACTACTTGCAGAAAAGCTGCTCATCCCCTGTGAGACCATCATTGCCGAGCCGACACCTGCGCTTTCTCCGAACGTCGGTCAGAAAGGCCTGATACGGCTCTGCTGCGTCTTCCATGGAGAACCGGGGCATGGTTCACTCTACCCGGTGAAAGGGGTGAGCGCCGTCATGGAGGCATTCTCCTTCCTCGAGTTCTTGAATGAGGTGCACGCACGGGACTACAATCCTGGTGACCCGGCACTTTCCCGGCTCATCAGTGAATCATCCGAAGTTCTCGGGAACCTCTTTTCCATGGATGAGATAAGGGACGTCCTCACCCACGTGATGTTCAACCCTGGAACGATCGAAGGGGGGGAGAAGGCAAATATCGTTGCAGAACAGTGCAACCTCGAACTCGACCTCCGGATCCCGTGGGGGTGCAGTATTCCCGATCTCCTGCATGAACTCCGGGACCATGCTCCAAATGCTGATATCTCGGTGATTAACATGTCGGAGCCGAGCATCACGTCTCCCGGATCCCGGCTTGTCTCCCGCTTACTCGAAGAGATCGGGAACGTATACAACCAGGCTGCCCGCCCCATCGTCCAATGGGCGGCGAGCGATGCCCGCTACCTGAGGAGGGAGGGATTTCCGGTCGTCGAATATGGACCAGGAGAGATCCAGGCCCTCCACGCGGTCGATGAACATGTTACCATCGAATCGCTGGAGAACGCAGCACGGGTGTACGAAGGGATGATACGCAGGTATTCCGGCGATCCGTCACCATAATCACAAAGATGGAAAAAAGATTGATTCCAGGCCGGAATCGTGTGATCCCGGCCTATTGATTCGATTCTTCCCTCACAGTCTCTTTACCGCCTGCACGAGCTCGCCGAGCGTCTCCTTTGCATCGCCGTAGAGCATTCGCGTGTTGTCCCGGTAGAACAGATCGTTCTCGATTCCTGAAAAGCCCCTGCCCTGGCCTCGTTTCAGGACGATCACGTTCTTTGCCTGTTCAACATCGAGGATCGGCATCCCATAGAGCGGGCTGCCCTGACGATGAGCTGCAGGGTTGACGACATCGTTTGCGCCGATCACGAGCACCACATCGGTGTCAGGGAACTCCTGGTTGATCTCGTCACGGTCGAACAGGTGGTCATACGAGATACCTGCCTCGGCGAGGAGCACGTTCATATGCCCCGGCATCCGCCCGGCAACGGGGTGGATGGCAAACTTCACCGTGACGTTCCGGCTCTCGAGCTGGTCCATCAGCTCCTTGACCCTCTGCTGGGCCTGGGCAACCGCCATCCCGTATCCCGGGACGATGACCACGGTGTTTGCATAAGCAAGCATGGCCCCCACGTCATCGGCCTCGATCGACCTGATGCTGCCCTGTATCTCAGTTGCTGTCTCCTCGGTTGCACCGAAAGCCCCGAAGAGGATGTTGGCTATCGAGCGGTTCATCGCCCGTGCCATCAGGACGGTGAGCAGGGTGCCTGCTGCCCCAACGATGATCCCCGCTATCACCATCGCGTAGTTGGGGGTTGCAAACGAGAACCCGTCAAGCCCGACCGCCAGCCCGGTGAAGGCATTGTACATCGAGATCACGACCGGCATGTCAGCTCCCCCGATCGGGAGGGTCATCAGGATCCCGAATGCAAGCGAGAGGATGAAGAACAGCGGGAGGTACGCGGAGAACGAGAGCGGGATGAAGAAGGGTTGCCAGAGGAGGAGGATGCCTGACAGGGCAGCAAGGGCAAGGACTGCCATGTTGATGACCTGCTGGCCGGGGAATGTGATCGGCCTGGGCCTCATCCAGCCCTGGAGCTTCATAAATGCGATCATGCTCCCGGAGAACGAGACGGCGCCGATGAGACCGCCGATAACGGCGAGCGTACTCGTTGCAGGGGTCGTAGTCCCGAGGAGGTGGACGGCAGCGATTCCTGCCGCTGCACCACCACCCATCCCGTTGTAGATCGCCACCATCTGGGGCATGTCGGTCATCGCCACCCGTTTTGCCGCGATGTACCCGAGGCCTCCTCCGATGACGATCGCAATCGCTATCAGGGCGAAGTTCGTGAGTTCGGGGGAAAGAAACGTGACGAGAGTTGCGATCAGCATCGCGGCACCTGCCCAGACAATCCCGCTCCGGGCGGTCAGGGGGTGGCTCATCCTCTGCAGGCCGATGATGAAGATGATGATGGTCGCGATATAGACCGGATCGATCAGGAACGAGAGGTCGATCATCTCATCCCTCCTTCTTCGGTTTTTTCCTGCCTGAATCGAACATCTGGAGGATGCGCTCGGTGATGACGTACCCCCCGGTCACGTTTGCGGCTCCCAGGATAACGGCGACAAACCCGATGATCTGCTGCTCGATCGTGGTCGCAAGACCGAGCGCGACGATCGCACCGATGAGTACAATCCCATGGATGAAGTTTGAGCCGCTCATCAGCGGGGTATGGAGGATTACCGGAACCCGGCTGATCACCACGTACCCGGTGAACGCGGCCAGGATGACGATATAGATCGATGTCCAGAACAGGGAAAGTTCCATTATAAAATCCCTCCTTCCACAAGGTCGCGGGTCGGAGCATGCCTGATCTCCCCTGCATGGACCATGAGGCTCGCTGCCAGGATCTCATCGGAAAATTCCCTGACAGGCGATCCTTCCTCGTCGATAAGGAGGGCAAGGAACTGCTGGAGATTCTTTGCATACATCTGGCTTGCATGGAATGCAACATGGGCAGGGAGGTTCAGCGGTCCAATGATGGTCACGCCATGCTCCGTTGCTGTCTTTCCTGCCTGTGTCAGCTCGCAGTTGCCTCCGGATTCGGCGGCAAGATCGATGATGACGGCACCTGGCCGCATCGTTGCTACGGTTTCCTTTGTGATGAGGAGGGGAGCTCTCCTCCCAGGAATTGCTGCAGTGGTGATGACGATATCGGCCCGTGCGACCGCGGCCGATACCATCTGCTGCTCCTGGACTTTCTCTTCAGGATTGAGTTCACGGGCATACCCGCCCTGGCCTTCGGCATTGATCTCGAGTTCGAGGAACTTGGCGCCAAGGCTCCGGACCTGCTCGCCGGCAGCGCGCCTGACATCGTAGGCCTCGACAATTGCCCCGAGCCTTCTGGCAGTCGCGATCGCCATGAGACCGGCCACACCGGCTCCCAGGATCAGCACGGTTGCCGGGCGGATGGTCCCTGCTGCAGTGGTCAGCATCGGGAGGAACTTCGGGCAGTGTGCTGCTCCAAGGATAGTTGCGGCATATCCCCCTGCAGTTGCCTGGGAGCTGAGCGCGTCCATACCCTGGGCACGGGTGATTCTCGGCACGAGCTCGAGGGCAAAGGCTGTCACCCTCCGGTCACGCATCAGCCTGACCGTCTCCAGGTTGCGTGCCGGGTTCATGAACCCGATGACGATAGTGCCTTCATCAAGCTGGTCGATATCGGCCGGGGTTGGGGGTTGAACGGTGAGCATGACCTTTGCACCTTTGAAAAGCCCTGCCCGGTTTGGCACAATCGTTGCCCCGGCCGCAGTAAAGAGAACATCAGGGTAATAGGCATTCGCCCCTGCTTCGTGCTCGATCCGGACTTCATGGCCCGCCTTCACCAGCTTCTGGACGACCTCGGGAACGGTCGCCACGCGCATTTCGCCTTCGGCCAGCTCCCTTGGGACCGCGATCACCAATGGCATGGCCAGTTCTCCGTGTACATCCTTCTCATCCTCATCGCGATAGTTGCGGTATACTAGTGGGGTGCCGGCCCTTTCAATACTTTCCGAACCCGGACCGCGACTCCGCGTGCCGAAGACTGCATCTCGGCTGCCCCCATGGCAGCCCTGCCGGTCGCGAGTGCCCGCGGGCCTTCCACCAGCACCTCATCCCCTTCCCGGATGGCGGGATCGGCCGAGATAATGCCGGGGGCAAGGATATCCCCCTGCGGAATAAAATCATCGATCCGCACCCGGTAGACGCAGGGGAGGTACTTCCACCCTTCAAACGTTGGTCGCAGGAGCCCGGTCCCGGGGTCAAGCGAGAAGAGATGCTCTTTCCCACGGCGGACCATCAGGTGCGGGGGCTTCCACCGGACCGACATCCCCGAAGTATCGACGGGCATATCGAACTGCCAGGAGAGTGTGCCCCGGACGGTGTCCTGCCTGACCGGGCGTTCTCCTTCAAGCAGGGAGGAGAGGTTCTGAAGCGCCTCTCCCGAAACCGGGCGGTTGTCGCAGCTCTCCTCAAGGGTAACCCCTGTTCCGGAAGCCGCCATCCGGGCTGCTTCCAGGGCACCACCCTCGAGATGGGCTATAACGCGCCGGAACCGGTATTTCTTCAGGAACTCCGCGACGATACCGGCCGTGAATGCCAGTTCCTCGCGGTCCCAGTACCCGGTGACCGGGATATCGTAATGGGCAGCAGGGTAGATCCGCTCGATCTCGCGTGGGACGAGGCCGAGCGGTGAGGTCACGATCAGCTCGAGTGCACGCCCACCGATAGCTTCTGAAAATTTCCGGTGGCTCTGTGATACCGAGTAGGGTTTTCTGGCCGAGCAAGGGAGAAGAACCGCAACGTCAGCGGCAGGGGGAAGATACCGGTGAAGCACCCGGTCGGCGAACCTTATCACTTCTGGCCGCCTCAGCGACTCGCCTGTCATGGCCCCGAGGCGGCATGCCCGTGCCACCGGCAGGCGTTGTTCGAGAAAAGGATAGTGCCGGTCGAGGTGGCGGAGGATTGCAACATGCGCTGCATGCATCCTTGAGCGAGATTCAGCAAACTCGCGGATCTGCTGGTCGCCGATGAAGCGGGTGACGAGGGCAATTTCACGCGCGAGGGCAAGCCGGTTATGCATCCCGAGATCTCTCTCACGGCAGCCCTGGCACCCGCATACCCCGGTCTCCATGAGAGATGCCGGGAACTCTCCTTCCGGGAGGCAGAAGCGGTGCTGGGCGGTCTTCAGGTCGACGGCGATAAAATCGAAGAGGTCGAAGCCCGAATAGCAGAGGAGGTGGACGTTCGAGGGCAGGGCAGCACCTGGTGCGTACCAGGCCGTGTCGGGGGGAATCTGCTCCTTGAGCCCCACCAGCCAGTCGGTGTAACTCCTTGGATTGTCAAGGACGGTATTCCAGTTGCCGGCCATGACACAGTCACCGGACGAGGTGTCCGGGGAAAGGGCAGGGTGCACGAGGACCGGCTGGCCTTTGGCGGGGACGAAAAAGGCAGAGGCAAATGATTCAGGTGCGGCCAGAGGTACGTTTGTGAAGGAACGATCTGCAAGATCCGGGAAGAGCGTGTCCGTATCTATTGCGCAGGGCAGCCGGATCACCTCATCCCCGCACGAGTACACCGCTATCCGTGCAAGCCCATCCCGTTTTTTCACCTCAACGGTTCTCAAGTCCGCACCTCTGTTCCCGGGAGCTCACGGCATGCCAGGTCATACCATTCCCTCGTGGTGTATACGATGAAACGGCATCCGGGATTCGCGCTGATAAGCCGAGCTATCCCCCTGCACCCCTCACGCACCATCGCGCTGTCCCAGTCGGGAATCTCGCTCTGACCGATCGGGAACGTCTCCCTCATTGCCGGGTGATAGGGGCCGAAGGGGGGCTTGAAGAAGAGCACGGTATCATACCCCTCACGGGCTATTCCGTCCATTGCGATCAATACATTACCGGAGACCAGCAGCCTGGAGAGGTGGTCCTGGTAGAGTACAACCTCGGTCCGTGCACAGCTCTCCTCTCCGCGGTAGAAGAACCGGTGCTTCGTGATGCGGTCCTCACGGGCAAGGGATTCCCGGTATTTCAGGAGTTCACGAAATCCCCTGAGGAGGTGGGGATGGGACCGGCACCGGTCATCGACCAGCTCCCAGAGAGTTCCCTCCGTGATTCCCTGCCGGACATGGCTGATCTCTGCAAGGCTCACCGCAAGATTATGGAGCGAGAGGAGCCGGACTGCATCATCGGACTCACGGACCTCCTGTACCGTATGGCTCCTGCAGACCTTGCAGGAACAGGGGAACTCGGCAAGCTCTTCCAGCCGGTAACTTCCCTGGGCGGTCAGGTACCGGCGATCCTTGGCATAGAGGGCATACGCGGCCGAGTCAAAGACATCGCACCCCATCGCCACTGCAAGGGCGAACATGGCAGGGTGTCCCGCTCCAAAAAGATGGACGCAGGAGGAGCGGGGAATACCCCTCTTTGCAGCCATCACGACCCTGACAAGATCGGGATACCGGTACGCTTCCATCAGGGGGACCACCGCCCCTATAGGGCAGAACGAGAACCCGAGGTCTCCTGCCTCGCGTCCGGCTTTCACCCGGAGATCTTCGTAAATTCCACCCTGGACCGGCCCGGCGAGCGGGGCATCCGGTCCGAACACCTCTTTTGCCTCGCGGAGCCGCGCCATCGTGAGGGCGAGCTCGGCCGAGGCCCGCTGCCGGTCAGCATCCGGAGGGGTGGGGATATCAAGCGGTACATGGATATCGCTCCCGATGGCCCTCTGGAACTCCAGTGTCTCGAGGTTGGTGATCGCAATATCACCGTACACGGAGAGCTGGAAGGATCCCGAGTCGGTCATGATGAGGCCATCAAACCCGAGCAGATCATGGAGACCACAGGCAAGCGCCTCGTCCCGGTACTCCCCGCTTCGCGAGAAGATGTAAGCGTTCGTGATGATCCCCTCCGCCCCCATCGCCTTCATCTCGGCAGGGGAGACCGGTTGCAGGTGCGGGTTGATGACCGGCAGGAGGAGGGGGGTTCGAACCGTCCTCTCGCCCGCCTTAAGACGGCCAATTCTTCCTGCAATATCTTTTTCAAGGACCTCGAAGGTGACAGCCATGGTATTCCAGAAATTTCTGCATTAGGTAGGGTCCCGGGGAGGTAATAAGGTATGGCTCTGGGGGAGGGCTCCGGGATCTACTCCGGCAAGGTCGGCACTACAAGGAGAGAAATTCCATGTTCCCTGGTTCCTTGTGCAGCATTCCACGCTGAAAGCGCTGGTCATCTCCGCTCACCCTGGATACAGTACATGACGTATTCACCGGCTCTCTTCTCAATGCCGTGGATACGGTGTTCGAATCCCGGGAAACAACGGTCGAAATCCTCAAGGGCTTTCAGGTATCTGAGCAGCGCCCCGCCCTCCTCCCCAGTCTCCTCTCCGGGGGCAAGGAGCGGAATACCGGGAGGATAGGGGACAATCCCGGTAACGACGATCTGTCCCCCGGCATCAGCAATCCTGACCTGCCCCGCCTCCCCCTTCACCAGTTTGCGGTAGGCTTCCGCGTACGTGATGGCAGGCTTTGGAAGGAGCGAGAAGGCCTCGTGGAGGAGTTCACATATCCGGTAGTCCTTCTTGAACGCATGCATCTGGTCAGCAAGACCCGGCAGCGTCATCCCGCCGTACCGATGAGGGTACCGCTGGGTGAGATCCGGGAAGATCTCCTCAAGAGGGGCCTTCTCATCGTACAAACGCTTGAACTCGAAGAGCTCGGTGAGGAGGGTCCCCCACTTCCCCTTCGTGTTGCCCATCGAGAAGAGAAACAGGACCGTATAATCACCTGACTTCTCGATTACGATTCCTCTCGTGTCAAGGAACCTGACCACCACCGCAGCCGGTATCCCCCAACGGGCAAGCGAGCCGTCCTCGTGAACGCCGGGAGTGAGGAGGGTGACCTTGATGGGATCCAGCATGCAGTACCCGTCAGGGAGCCCGTCAAAGCCATGCCATCGGTCCCCTGGGTGCAGCACCCAGCATGAGGGGTTATCCCGGAGCAGCCCGAGAGGGGCCTCGTGGAACGGCATCGTCTTCTTCGTCCCCGGATCGGTGATGGTTTCCGGCTGCCAGATCGCAAACCACCAGTCCTTTGATCCCGAATATCCACAGACCTCCCGGTGAATGCGGCCCATGGTCCGACGGAACCGGATCGCATCCTCGATTGATTCCGTGGTGAGGACACGGCCGGCAGCCC